>SKVX01000494.1 GCA_007129225.1 Halomonas sp. | reverse complement strand
GGCCATCGCAGCCTGGCTCTGGTTCACCATGCTCAGCCCCTTCACCTATGATCGCCCCGACCACCTGCCGGAGGTCGATGAAGGGCCACACTCGGTCTTCGTCTATGGCACCCTGCGCCTGCCGCTGGTGCGCTGGATCGTGATGGGCCGAGCCGGGGAATCCGAGCCCGCGGCGCTGGACGGCTTCCGCCGCGAGGGGCTGGACCTGGTCGAGGCTCCGGGGGAGCAGGTGGCAGGCGAGGTGATCGTGGTCAGTGCCGATGAGCTGGAACGGCTGGATCGCTATGAGCGGCTGGGCATCCGCTATGCACGCGTTGCCAAGCAACTCGCGGACGGGCGCTCGGTATGGGTCTACCGCAGGCTGGCCGACGAGGACGTCGGAGTCGAGGAGCTGCTGGAAGCCAACGGAAGAGATGCCCAGTTGTGGTGAGCATGACGCCCCTTCTACAATAGCCGCACTTCCAAGGATCGAGGAACCCGCCATGACGATCACGCTCTACCACAATCCCCGCTGTTCCAAGTCCCGTCAGGCCCTCGCCCTGCTCGAGGAGCACGGCGCCGAGGTGACGATTCGTCGCTATCTGGACGAGCCGCTCGATGAAGCGGAGCTGCGCGACCTGATGTCGCGACTGGATGCGGATGGCGAGGCGCTGATACGGACCCAGGAACCCGAATGGAAATCCCTGAACGTCGATCTCAAGGATCAGGAACAGGTGATTCAGGCACTGGTCGAACACCCCCGCCTGCTGGAACGTCCCATCGCGGATGATGGCAAGCGAGCCGTGCTGGGCCGTCCCCCGGAAGATGTGCTCGCTCTCCTGCACATCGACGAGTGACCCGAGCCCTGCCTCCCCCCGCCACCAGGAGCCAAGATGCGCGACCCCCTGCCCTATGTACTGATTCTCTACTATTCTCGCCATGGCGCGACCCGCACCATGGCCGAGCAACTCGCCGCGGGCGTTGAGTCGACTTCCGGCATCGAGGCACGCCTGCGAACCGTACCGGCCGTCTCGCCCACCTGCGAAGCCGTCGACCCCGAGATACCCGAGGAGGGCGCCGTCTATGCCAGCCTCGACGACCTGCGCCACTGCGCCGCACTGGCGTTGGGCAGCCCGACTCGATTCGGCAACATGGCCGCCCCGCTCAAGCACTTCATCGATACCACCAGCACGCTGTGGCTCAACGGCGCCCTGATCGACAAGCCGGCCACGGCCTTCACCTCCACCTCTAGTCTGCATGGCGGCCAGGAGACCACGCTGATCTCCATGCTGCTGCCGCTGCTGCACCATGGCATGGTCTACGCCGGCCTCCCCTACTGCGAGACCGAACTGATGGACACCGCCGCCGGCGGTACGCCCTACGGAGCCAGCCATGTGGCAGGCCGGCGCAGCGACCAGCCGCTAGCCGACAGCGAACGGCGGCTCGTGCGTGCCCAGGGCAAGCGGATCGCCCGGCTGGCCTTGGCCATGCAGAGCCTACGGGAGCCCTCATGAGACGCTGGATGGAGGATCTGGAAGAGCGCCATGGCCTCGACAACCTCACCGACCGCTCTCGGCAGCTGGTGCTGGGCAGCTTCGGCTTGCTGATGGTGCTGTTGATCTGGAGCGGCCTGTCGATGCAGGCCGGCGACAATCCTCTGACCCCGATTCTGGTTCGGATACTGCCCCTGGTCCTGTTCCTGCCATCGATCATTGGTCGCCGCCCCCGGGGACACGCCTGGCTGGCCTTCGTCAGCCTGCTCTACTTCACACAGGGCGTCATGGTCGCCACGCTTCCCGGCCAGGGCCTGCTGGGGGGCCTCGAAGCGATTAGTGCGCTGGGCCTGTTTACCGGCTGCATGTTCTACGCCCGCTTTCGCAGCCGCCAGTTGCGCGAAGACAGCCGGCCTTGATCGCATCATGCACTTTTCTCACAGCGTGCTAAATTAATTAAGGTTTACGCCAACGCCGATGCAACAACAAAACCAGCACGCAGGAAGATCGTGATGACAATGACACTGAAGAGCACCTTGGTTGCCTGCACCCTGTCCGCGGGCCTTGCTTTCGCCGCCATCGCACAGGCTAGCGACGTGGAGGATTCCATCCACTATCGTCAGAGCGCTCTTGGCGTGATCGGATGGAATATTGGTCCGCTGGGCGCCATGGCCCAGGGGGATATCGACTACGATGCCGAGGAATTTGCCCATCGAGCCGAAAACCTCGCCTTCCTGGCCTCCCTGCCCTGGGAGGGCTTCATCGAAGGATCGCTGCGCGGCGATGGACACGGTGTCGATACCGATGCCTTGGCCGCGATCGCCGACGACTGGGACGACTTCGAGTCAAGGCAGCGCACGCTCATCGAGGAAACCGCCACCCTGGCCGAGCTGGCCCAGGGGGATGATTTCGGCGCCATGCGCCAACAGGTGGCCGCCGTGGCCAACACCTGCCGCGGCTGTCACGATAACTATCGGGCAGATTGAACCGGCAGGCCGACCGCGTGCCCCTGGCCAGGGGCAAGGGCTCACGCGTTCCACAGCCATATGACCGGCGCGGCCGCCAGCGCCATGGCGGCCAGCAGAAGCCATATGTTGGGGCGCCCACGCTCTGCCGTTCCCACAGAGGCATCCTCCGGCTCCTTCGGCAGTCGCTTCCGTCCGGTGAACATGGCCACCACCAGGCTTTCACCTTTCAATCGATGGACGACCAGGGCGAACAGGTGCGCGGCGATAAGCACCATCAGCAGGTCAGCGTTGAGATGGTGCAGCGTCTGCAGTTCGCGACTGACATCGCGGCCAAGCAGGCCATATAGCGGCGCACGAAAGAAGATGTCATCGGTCAAGAAGAGACCGCTTGTGGCCTGAAAGGTCAACGACACCAGCATGATGAGCACCATTGCGCCCCCCAGCGGGTTGTGCCCGGCGTAGACGGGGGGCGGGCCCTTGAGCAGGTGACGCGCATAGGCGAGCATCGTCGCCGGGCCATGGAGAAAGTTCCGGAATCGAGCGTGGGGGCTGCCGACCAGCCCCCAAAGCCAGCGGAACAGAAGCAGCCCCACCACGACATAGCCCGCCTTGGCATGGACCTGGACGGGAAACAGGAAAGGGGCACCACCCAGCTTCATGGTGTAGAACGCCAGCCCCACGCCACCCACTAAGCCCCAGTGAAACAGCCTGACGGGAAGATCCCATACCGGGTAGTGCATCTCGCCTCCTTGCCGTATCGCGAATGACTTTTCTGACAGATGCCCTGTCGCCACAGGGATTTACCTAGCATAGAATGGTACCGAAACGTTGACACTGCACAATGCATCGCAAGCTGGGGAGTGGAGTTTGCCCCCGTTGCCCTCCCTTCGCTCATCCGCCTCACCCAGAAACGCCGCCACTTGACCATGTCGGTATCGTCAGCTATTTGCCCACCAGGAGTGGCCTTCGGCAGCCCGGCCATCGAAACCTACCCCCCCGTGACCGCCAAGCTGAGCACCAATAGGCCTGAGAATCGGGTGTTGTGCTTCGGCCGTGCAGAAGCGACCATGTACAAAATTTTCTAGGAGAACGCCATGACACGAAAGATCGCCGATATACGGCGCGACTATGAGGGTGGCCAGCTGGAAGAGAACAAGGTGCCCGCTGACCCCATGGTGCTTCTGGACGAGTGGATCACCCTGGCACTGGACGCCGAAGGCGACGATGGCAATGCCATGACGCTGGCCACTGCTGACAGCCAGGGCCGGCCCCATGCTCGGATCGTTCTGCTCAAGGGGTATGACGAAAGTGGTTTGGTCTTCTACTCCAACTATCACAGCCACAAGGGCAGCGAGCTGGCCAACGTGCCCTATGCAGCGCTGACCTTTTGGTGGCCGTCACTGGGTCGCCAGCTTCGCGTCGAGGGGCGTGTCGAACTGGTTGGCGACGACGAATCGGACGCCTACTTCAACAGCCGTCCGCGTGCCAGCCAGCTCGGTGCCTGGATCGCCACCCAGAGCGTGGTCATCCCCGGTCGAACGTGGATAGAGGAGCGACAGCACCGCTTCGAGCAAGCCTATGAAGGCCAGGAGATCCCCCGGCCCGTCCATTGGGGAGGCTACCGGGTCATACCGGAGATGATCGAATTCTGGCAGGGCCAGCCCAGCCGGCTGCATGATCGTATCCGCTACGAATTGCGCGACGGTAACTGGCACTTCTTCCGCATGGCGCCCTGAACCGCAGGCCCCGCAGACATGGAAACCCTGATTCCGATAGCGTGCGCAGTCAGGAGCCAGGGTTTCCGTTAGGGAAGCGCTGCATAAATCGGCGAGCGGGATGAAGCACAAGGCGCACGGAGCACAGAACCGAGCGAAGCGACAAACAGCCGTAGGCTGGCCCCGAAGGGGCGAGAAGCCGAAGGCTGCGAGTC
>SKVX01000358.1 GCA_007129225.1 Halomonas sp. | reverse complement strand
TAGCCATAACGCACCTGACGCTGGGCCAGCAGGTCGTAGTTGAGAAACATGGTGCTGAAGCTCTCTATGTCCTTGAGCTTCTGCAGCCCCAGCAGGGCCATGGCGATGGCCACGAAATATTCCGGCATCCTGGGGCTAAGCAGGGAGCCGGTCGCGGTCCAGCTAACGGCAAGCCCCAGCAGAAACGCCGTAGCAAAAAGCGCGATCACCGGCTGGTAGGTGGTTTCGTCCTCGCTTGGCGAATCCAGGCCGAAGTACTCGCGCAGCTCCTCGTAACCGCCGATACGCCGGCCATCGATGAAGGCCTGGGGTGTCGTATCCACCCCATGCTGTTCCATGAAGGCATCCGTCTCCTGCCGAGTGGTTAGTTGATGATCCTCGACATCCAATCCCTTCCGCTCTAGCAGGTCCTTGCTTTTAAGTCCGAAGGGGCACAGATGCTCTTCCATGACCATGCGGTATAGCCGAGCGGTCTTGCCGCTGTCGTCCGCGCGTCCCTGACTCATACGACTCCTCCTTCGCTGATGGACTCATGCCGAGTGTAGTCTCTCGACGCACTCAGCGGATGCCCGCGCGCAGGAACGACTGCACGAACTGGCGCTGGAACAGCAGGAAGGCGACCAGCAGCGGGGCGATGCTGAGCAGCGTGGCGGCGCTGACGGTGGCCCAGTTGACCCCGGTTTCCGGTGCGGAGAAGATGCCGAGCCCCACGGTGAGCGGGCGGCTCTCCACCGAGTTGGTGACCACCAGCGGCCAGAGGAAGTTGTTCCAGTGGTGGCTGACCGAAACCAGGCCGTAGGCGAGATAGGTTGGCTTGGCCAGGGGCACGTAGACCTTGAGCAGGATCGCCATCCAGCCGCACCCTTCGATCCGGGCGGCATCCTCCAGCTCGCGGGGGATGGTCTTGAAGGTCTGTCGCAGCAGGAAGGTATTGAGGTAGTAGCGGGCGAACGGCGCCTGGGCCCAGGCATTGGCGAAGTTCTCCAGGGTCAGCGGGGCGAACAGGTCGAAACGCACCATGTAGGCCGCCGGGTGGAAGGCCGCCCAGAAGGCATAGAGCAGCGGGAAGATCCAGATCAGCGCCAGCAGCCAGGCGGCGCTGGTCTCCAGGCTCGGCACCCGAAGGACGAACCGTCTTGCTCCTGTTGCCGTCATGCTCGGCTGACTCATGATTCGTACCCCGTGCTCACTGATAGTGAGTCCTGCGGTCGAGGATGGTGAACTTCACCGTGGCCACCAACGCCAGCACCAGCAGGATCACCACGGTGATGGCGGCGGCATAGGTGCGGTCGAAGAACGAGAAGGCATTCTCGTAGACGTAGTAGAGCAGCAGGTTGGTGGCGTTGTTGGGCCCACCCTTGGTCAGAATGAACAGGTGATCCACCACCCGCACGGCATTGATCAGCGCGTTGATCAGCACGAACAGGGTGGTGGGCATCAGCAGCGGGAAGGTGACCCGCCAGAAGAAGCTCCAGGCCGGGACCATGCTAGAATTCGTCTTTCACCCTGACAGGAACCGACGCGACATGTCCCTCGACGACCTGCATCTGAACCTGCGCAACCTGACCCAGGACGACTACCCTCAGCTGAAGGCGCTGATGGATGCCGTCTACGACGATATCGGCGGCGCCTGGCCCCAGCACTCCATCGACCGGTTGATCCAGGAGTTCCCTGACGGCCAGATCGCCATCGAGGACGACGAGAAGCTGGTGGGCGTGGCCCTGACCGTGCGGGTCGCCTATGACGAGTTCTCCAACCCCCACAAGTATGACGACCTCGTGGGCAACCGTGAGATCATCCTCAACGATCCCGAAGGGGATGCCATGTACGGGCTGGATGTACTGATCAACCCCGACTACCGCGGCTACCGGCTGGGAAGGCGCCTTTACGAGGCCCGCAAGGAACTGTGTCGTTCCATGAACCTGCGGGCAATTCTTGCCGGCGGGCGCATCCCCAATTACCACGAGTACGCTGGGGAGCTCGCGCCCGCGGAGTACATCGAGCGGGTGTCGCGCAAGGAGATCCACGACCCGATCTTGTCATTCCAGCTGGCCAACGACTTCCTGGTCAAGCGCCTGCTGCGCAAATACCTGCCCGAGGACGAGAAGTCCCAGGGGTATGCCACCCTGCTGGAGTGGAACAACATCCTCTTTGAGCCCGCCGAGCGGGTGCTGGAGAACCGCCCCACCCAGGTGCGGGTCGGTGCCGTGCAGTGGCAGATGCGCGAATGCGCCTCGGTAGAGTCGGTACTGCAGCAGGTCGAGTACTTCGTCGATGCCCTCTCCAGCTACCAGAGTGACTTTGCCGTCTTCCCCGAGCTGTTCAATGCACCGCTGATGGGACTGCAGGACCGGGCCACACAGCAGGACCAGATGGCCGCCATCCGTTTCCTGGCCGGCTTCACCGAGCAGTTCAAGAGCGAGCTGTCGCGCATGGCGGTCTCCTACAACATCAATATCGTCGCGGGCTCGATGATCGAGGTGGGTGAGGACGACCGGCTCTACAACATCGCCTACCTGTGCCATCGCGACGGCACCATCGAAAAACAGGCCAAGCTGCACATCACCCCCCAGGAGCGCCGGGAGTGGGTGATCGAAGGCGGCGATGAGCTGCGCGTATTCGAGACCGATGCCGGCCGCGTGGGCATCCTGATCTGCTACGACGTGGAATTTCCCGAGCTCGGCCGCCTGCTCGCCGACCAGGACATGGACATCCTCTTCGTCCCCTTCTGGACCGACACCAAGAACGGCTACCTAAGGGTGCGCCACTGCGCCCAGGCGCGAGCCATCGAGAACGAGTGCTATGTGGTGCTGTGCGGCAGCGTGGGCAACGTGCCCTCGATCCGCAACCTCGACATCCAGTACGCCCAGTCGTCGGTGTTCACCCCCTCGGATTTCGCCTTCCCCCACGATGCGGTGCTCTCCGAGACCACGCCCAACACCGAGATGGTGATCTTCTCGGACCTGGACCTCACCCGACTGACCGTGGTGCGCGCCGAAGGCTCGGTGACCAACCTCAAGGACCGGAGAAAGGACCTGTTCGACCTGCGCTGGCGCGACTGGTCCTGGAAGTCGGGCAGCCTGACACCGGGTAATCCCGAGGAGAACTGAGGCCATGTTCGGTCGCCTGCGCCGCTGGCGGGCCGAGCGGTTCGCCGCTCGCCACCCCTTTCCCGAGGCAGCCTGGGCCGAGGCCCGGGGGCGCCTGCCGCTGCTGGCGGCCCTCGGCGATGACGAGGCCGACCGCCTGGGCCGGCGTGCCTGGCACTTCCTGCACCTCAAGCGCTTGAGCCTGCACCCCGAGCTTGCCGGGCGCACGACCTTCGATCTGCCGGCCCAACTGGCGCTCGCCGCCCAGGCCTGCCTGCTGACCCTGGGCTGGCCCTTCGACGACCATGTCGACGCCTTCAGTGGGGTTCACGAGATCCTGATACTCCCCGAGGCGTTCCGCCGTCATGTGGAGGAGATGGACGAGTTCGGCGTGATGCACGAGTACGTGGACGAGCGGGCCGGCGAGACCTCGTCCCAGGGGCCGGTGGTACTCGCCTTTCCCGACCTGATGGAGAGCGGCGGCCTCGACGGCTTCAATGTGGTGATCCATGAGCTCGCCCACAAGCTCGACCTGGGCAACTCACTGGATGTCGACGGCTTCCCGCCGCTGCCCCGGGATATCGATTCGCAGGAGTGGCACCGCGTCTTCATGGGCGTGTGGGACGACCTGCAGGCGCACCTCGCCCGCGATGAACCCACCCCCATCGACGACTATGCCGCCAGCCATCCCGGGGAGTGCTTCGCGGTGTGCTGCGAGACCTTCTTTACCGCCCCCGATGTGTTGAACGAGGCCTATCCAGCTCTCTATGAACTACTGACCCGCTACTTCCGCCAGCAGCCGCTGACAAGGTATGGAACTCGCGCTAGCGACGCCACGCGGCCAGGTTAACCGGGCTCACGGGTTCTTTCCCGGTCAAGGCCTGGCAAACGTTGTCGACGGCTCGCTGGGCCATGGCGTTTCGCGTCTCGTGGGTGGCCGAACCCACGTGGGGCAGCAATACCACGTTGTCCATCGTCATCAGCGGCGAATCGGCGGACAGCGGCTCCACCTCGAACACATCCAGGCCGGCGGCACCGGGCTGCCCCCGCTGCAGAGCTCGCACCAGGGCGGCCTCGTCCACCACCTTGCCCCTGGAGATGTTCACGAACACCCCGGTGGGCTTCATCCTGGCCAGTTCCGCCTCGCCGATAAGATGCTCGGTTTCCTTGACCAGAGGCACCGTCACGCAGACATAATCCGACTCGGCCAGCAGGGTTGTCATCTCGGTGCTGCGCGCTCCCAGTTCCTTGTCCAGAGCCGGCTTGGGCGACGAATTGGAATAGAGAATCGACATGCCGAAGCCCAGCGCACCTCGCCGTGCCACGGCGGTACCGATCCGCCCCATGCCGATGATGCCAAGCGTCTTGCCATGCACGTCCAGCCCGAAGAGGTCGGGGCCAACACCGCCTTTCCAGTCGCCACGGCGCACATAGCGATCCAGCTCCGCGACACGGCGGCCCGCCGCCATGATCAGCGCGAAGCCGGTATCGGCCGTGGTCTCGGTAAGCACGTCCGGCGTATTGCATAGCAAGATGCCACGGCGTGACAGCTCATCGACGGGATACGCGTCATAACCCACCGTGATGGTGGCAATGACGTTGAGCGATGGCGAGGCATCCAATCGTTCCGGGGTGATGGCTAGTCCCCCGTTTACCAGAGCGTCAGCCTCGGCCATGGCGGCGTCGAGTGCCGCATTGTCGGTCAGTGACTGACCGCGAAAATCGCTGACACTGGCGACCTCGCCCAGCTGAACCATCTGTGCGTCGCTGACGGCTCCGCAGACCACGACTCGTTTCATTGTGTTCTCCCACGGCTTTTCAGGTAGACAGGCTGTCAGGTTGACGGCCACGCCAATCCAGAATTGAGGTTCATTCCTCGATTATCGGCCCTCAGTCATCCGGGCCGATATCGGGACCGTCACCCATGCGGAGCCCGTCGCTGTGGCGCTCGAGGCCCAGCAGCCAGGCGCTGTGGTCCCACTGGGTCTTGCCCTCTTCATAGAGCTCCCGATAGAACTCGGAGGCCTTCTCCAGCACCGGCAACGACATGCCTAGCGACTCCGCCTCGGCCAGGCAGGTATCGATGTCCTTGATAAAATTGCGCATGGGTGCGCCCGGCAAGAAGCGCCGGTTGATCATTCGCTGGCCGTGCTCCTGCAGCACGCGGCTATCGCCGTGCCCGCCAGCCAGGGCGACGGGAATCTGGGCCGGGTCGGCACCGCCAGCAGAGGCAAGCAACAACGCCTGGGCAACGCCGGTAATGTTGACCGCCACCATGATCTGGTTGGAGAGCTTGACCAGTTGTCCGGAGCCTGGCGGTCCCACATGGGTAGTTCGCCCCATGGGCTTGAAGATGCCATCGGCTTCAGCCTGGTTGAAGGCGTCCTTCTCACCACCGGCCATGATTGCCAGCGATGCTTCGGCGGCCCCCAGGCTGCCTCCGGAGACCGGGGCATCTAGATGGGCCACTCCGATCTCCGCCAGGCGTTGGGCATGCTCTCGAGCCATGGAGGGGGGTATGGATGCCATATCGATGAACACCGCCCCACGCTTCATATTCTCCGTGGCGCCGGACTGAAAGAAGACGTCTTTTACTACCGGGCCACTATCGAGGATGGATAGAATGTAATCGGCGCCTTGGACCGCCTCATTTGGCGTGTCTGCAACCACGGCACCATGCGCCTCCAGGGCCTCGGCCTTGCTACGAGTTCGGTTCCAGACGGTGACCGAAAACCCCGCCTTGAGCAGGTTGGTGGCCATCGGACCGCCCATCAGCCCGGTCCCCAAAAATGCGATCTGGATGCTCATTTAACATCTCCTGCTGTGTTGTTATGCGATTCAGGTCAGATTGACCGTTACCCTTCCGACTCCCTCGAAATGTCCCGTTACCCTGACCGGTTTGTTGACCGGTGTCTTGCCGGTACAGGAACCACAGGTAACGACGTGGCCGGAGCAGAGCGACTGGCCTGTCGTCGGCAGGGTATTGGCCAGCCAGACCAGTAAAGACAGCGGGTCGCCGGCCGGATTACCCCCACTGTCGGAGACCACTCGCGCTTTATCCAGGCTAAGCGAGACCGGTAAGCGCGGAAGATCCAGCTCTCTCCATTGCACCACGCCATCCCCAACGATCAGCCGCCCAAAGTTCTGCAGATCGGCGAGCTGGCTGAGCTTATCCACACCGTTCGGCCAATCGCGAAAACGTGAGTCGACCATCTCGATGACCGCATGCACGGAAGCCACAGCATCGATCACCTCTTTACGGGTATAAGCGGTGTCACGAGCGGGCAGATCCCGACCAATTAAAAAGGCCAGCTCTACCTCGAGATTGATCTGGTTGAAGTCGTCCAGGAGACAACGCGAATTGTCGTCATGAATGAAGCGGGCAGGTAGCGCCGAGTAATGTGCAAGACCATCCGGAGATGGCGCACCGACCTTCCAACCGCCTCGCTTGCCAAGTCGTTCGGCCAGCCGTTGTTGAATACGGTAAGCCTGCCCCTGATCGGCCGGACGGCAGGAATCGGGGAGGCCGTCGAGAGGCACACCGCTGAGCCAGGCCTCTTCGAGCAGGCTCGACGCACGCTCGGTGACTTCAT
The DNA here is from genome assembly GCA_007129225.1 of Halomonas sp. Taxonomy (GTDB): domain Bacteria; phylum Pseudomonadota; class Gammaproteobacteria; order Pseudomonadales; family Halomonadaceae; genus Halomonas. The sequence goes on along the minus strand of SKVX01000358.1, from coordinate 8,486 downwards.
CTTGTTGTCTCATGATTCATTTGGTCTCGTGCTGTTCAGCCTCAGCAGCAAGCAGCGTTGCTCTGGCGGCATCGGCCTTGTTCTTGAGGTGTTCGCGCAATATCCTGAAAAGCCGTTCTCCATCACGGTTCTCCAAGGCATTGATCATGGCGGCATGCTCGCCCACCGCCTGCTTCCATCGCCGCTCCGAGAGACTACTGAGGTAGCGTGTGCGCCGCACCTTTCCGGACAGCCGTGTGTAGACCTCGGCGAGGTGACGATTGCCTGCTCCAGCCATGATGCACTCATGGATTTGCTGATTGAGATGGAAGTAGGGCAGCCGCTCGCCCTTGTTGAAGTGGTCGACCATGCGCTCGTGCAATTCGCGAACCCTGGCGATTTCATCATCGCTCATGCGCAGACAGGATAGATCTCCGGAGAGCGCCTCCAGCACGCCCAGCACCTCGAAGATTTCTTCGATGTCCTCAAGTGTCTGCTGTGTGACTCGCACCCCGCGACTGGGCAGCAACTCCACGATGCCCTCGGCAGCCAACACCTTGAAAGCCTCGCGTAACGGGGTACGCGATACTCCGAAATAGTCACACAGCGACTTTTCCGGCAGCTTGCTGCCGGGCGGGAACTCATCGGCGGTGATCATGTCGCGCAGCGAGCTGACAATCTCGTCATGCAGCGTTCTGCGCGCAATGGGCTTGCGACGTGCCATCGAGCCCTCTTCTGTAGCAGTGCCCTGCTGATCGACAGCGCCTGGCAGCCGCTGATTGGGATACGGTGTACTGCTCGTGGCCATCTCAGTTTCCTCGCGTGTCCATGCCGGGGTGATTCTCTTTGCCATCACTATTGGCGCTTTCAACAAGTGGCGGCCTATAAATGCTTCGTCGATGAGGCAGCTATAGCGTGGCTCGCCCCTGCGTCAAACGGTATTGGATACAATACTCATATCAGCGGTGGTCACGCCATCCTCTCTGCGCCAGGCCTCTCACCATACCCCTAGGCCGTTTCGGCGAGGTAGCGCATGGCCGCCTGAACCCCTCCTTCCCGGTGCGGGACGCCCGCCAGTTGCAACCCCATCTCCACTCCGGCCAACGTGCCAGCCAGCGACACGTCATTGAAGGCACCGAGATGGCCGATACGAAATACCTTGCCGGCCACCTTCGACAGGCCGGCGCCCAACGACATATCGAAATTATCGAGAATCAATTTACGCAGCGCATCGGCATCGTGCCCTTCCGGCATCATCACCGCCGTGAGTACCTGTGAATACTCCTCCTGGTTCTCGCAAAGTATCTCAAGCCCCCAGGCGCGCACCGCATGTCGAGTCGCTTCGCCATAGCGACGATGTCTAGCAAAGACGTTGTCGAGCCCCTCCTCCAGCAACAAGTCCAGCGACTTGTCGAGCCCGTAGAGCAGGTTGGTGGCGGGTGTGTAGTGGGTAAAACCTCGCTCGTTGGCCTTGACGACATCCCCCCAGTCCCAGAACGACCGGGGCATGCCACCACCACGGTTGGAGATGTCCATAGCTTTCGGCGAAATGGCATTGAAGCCCAGGCCGGGCGGTAGCATCAATCCCTTCTGGGAGCAGCTGATAGTCACATCGACCCCCCAACCATCATGGTCGTAGGGCAGCGAGCCCAGGGAGGAGATCGTGTCCACCAGTAACAGCGCAGGGTGGCCAGCGTTATCGATGGCCTGACGCACTTGGGGGATACGGCTGACGACTCCGGTGGAGGTTTCGTTATGGACGACTGCGACAGCCTTGATCAGATGATCCTTGTCCTGCCTGAGGCGCGCTTCGATTTCCTTGGGATCGGCACCGTGCCGCCAGTTGCCTGGTATCAAGTCGACCTCCAGCCCCAGCCGGGTCGCCATCTCGTGCCAAAGGCTAGAGAAGTGCCCCGTCTCCGACATCAAGACTCGATCACCGGGCGAAAGGGTATTGACCAGAGCTGCCTCCCAGGCACCGGTGCCCGATGAAGGAAAAATCACAACTCGATCAGTGCCGAAGACCGGCCGGAGCTTGTCGAGAATGCCCAGCAGCAACCGCGAGAAATCGGGGCCTCTGTGGTCGATTGTCGGCATGTCCATGGAGCGCAGAACTTCATCAGGCACATTGGTAGGCCCGGGAATCTGCAGAAAGTGCCGACCACTGGGAAATGCCATATCAACTCTCCTAGATTTTGCTTCTTGTTGTATTGAATACAAGATTCAGTATAGACAGGACATCGATCTTCGCAACGAGGTTGCCAAAAAACCTGACGGGCATCATGTATATTATTGGTTTATAAGAGGTTATCTGAAGGAAGGAAAGTGCTTTATGGGAAAACAACGCTCATTACCCAAGGAAAGATGAACCAGGATATTGGATGCAATAAATATAAACCAATATATGCTGATAGGCATATGCAAGAAATGCAAAAATCGAAAGAAACTATTATTAATGCTTTATTTTCAAGAGGTTAACCTAGAAAAGAGTGATACGAAGATCTACTAATGTCTATAGAAATCTATGAAAGCCCTTGACGATATCCAGAAGGCCCAACTATACAGAATACAATATTCAAAAAAGCCGGTGCGACTCGATGCATGAGCGCCAGATGAGGGATAAACAGGCCTGCACCCAACAATAACAAGGCCTCGCCTCGCTCTGCATTCCACACAACAACATCAGGAGCCCGCCATGGTCCTCACTCTCCACGGACAGCTATCGTGTCCATGTCTCATTCGGCACATCGACTCACTGTCGATGCGCGAGGCCGTCTTAACCGGACGCGGCGAGGTAATGTCATGACCGATTCAAGCCCGCTGCTCCAGGTCCAGGATCTTCAGGTTCACTTCGATACACCTGACGGGGTCGTGAAGGCAGTCAATGATGTCAATTTTGAAGTTAAAAAAGGTGAAACCCTGGCCATAGTCGGTGAATCAGGCTCCGGCAAGTCAGTAACAAGCCTTGCCATAATGCGCCTCATCACTGGACGCAATGCCGGCGGCAAGATTCTCTTTGAAAACCAGAACCTGCTCGAAAAATCGATGGATGAAATGCGTGCCATCCGAGGCAACGATATTTCGATGATATTTCAAGAGCCAATGACCAGTCTCAATCCGGTCTACACGGTTGGGTGGCAAATCATCGAAGCCATTAGAACGCACCTGAATGAAACATATAAGCAAGCTTTCGAACGAGCCGTCGAAGCCCTGGACCTGGTGGGCATCCCAGAGCCTCGGGCTAGAATGGGTAACTATCCGCATCAGCTATCAGGAGGCATGCGCCAGAGGGTCATGATTGCCATGGCCCTCTCAACCGAGCCGAAACTGCTGATCGCAGACGAACCGACAACGGCTCTCGATGTGACCATTCAAGCTCAAATCCTTCAGCTGATGCGCCGCCTCCAGCGCGAGATGAGCATGAGCATAATATTCATTACTCATGACCTTGCCGTCGTTGCAGAAATGGCGCAGCGCGTAGTGGTAATGTATTCAGGAAATGTTGTAGAAGAAGCCCCCGTCAATGACCTATTCAAACATCCAAGAATGCCCTACACCATAGGGCTGATGCGCTCAATGCCGGGCCGGCATGGCTACAAGACGGCAAACAATCGGTTGGAAATAATCCCGGGCAGCATGCCGAATCCATTACAACTACCTTCAGGTTGCGCCTTTCATCCCCGGTGCCGATTCATGGAGAAGGGAACATGCACATCTACTCCACCAAAGCTGGAAGAAATTGAAGGAAATCGCTTGATACGTTGCGCCCGAAAGGATGAGGTCAAACAACAACTCCAGGAAGAAAAGCTAAAACAAGAAAAATCAGGAGCCACCCATGCAATATGAACAGGCATCTCCCGCATCTGATACATCTTCTCTGGATCAACCTGAAAGCGCCAGCCAACCGCTTCTCGAAGTTCGAAACCTGCAAAAAACATTTCCAATAGGAAATCGTTTCAACCGCAAGTATGTCAAGGCCATTCAAGACGTTTCTTTTTCGATGAACACCGGCGAGGTGCTCGGTCTGGTGGGGGAGTCGGGCTCGGGAAAGACGACCGTTGGCCGCTGCATCGTAAGGCTCATAGAGCCCACCGGTGGTGATGTTTTTTTTCAAGGCAAGAATCTTGCAAAGGCAAGCAGACAAGAGCTTCGATCGCTTCGGAAGCCCTTGCAGATCATATTCCAGGACCCGTTCGGAGCACTCAATCCGAGAATGAAGGTCGGCGCCATCATTTCCGAAGGCATGAAAATACATAACATTGCCCATGGGGAACAAGCACGTGAGCGAGCCAAGGAACTGCTGAAAAAAGTCGGCCTGTCTGAAAATCACATCGATCGCTACCCGCATGAATTTTCCGGGGGGCAACGACAGCGTATCGGCATTGCAAGAGTGCTGGCCGTAGATGCAAAGTTCATTATTGCGGATGAGCCAGTCTCCGCCCTGGATGTTTCCATCCAGGCGCAAGTCATAAACTTGCTGCAGGACCTCAAGGAAGAATATGGCCTTTCAATGCTGTGTATCTCGCATGACCTTGGTGTCGTCGAACATATATCTGACCGTGTGGCCGTCATGTACCTTGGAAGGTTAATGGAGATTGGAACCAAGGAAGATATCTATGACAATCCCCGGCACCCCTATACACAGTCACTCCTCGAAGCCATGCCTGTACCCGACCCGGAGAGACCGCGCAAAGACGAAAACATTCTCCAGGGTGACATACCCAGCCCTATAAGCCCGCCCTCTGGCTGTGTCTTCAGAACCCGATGCCCTATTGCCACCAAGGAGTGTGCCGAGGTCGTTCCTCCTCTTGAAGAAGTCTCTCCAGGCCATTTAAAGGCTTGCATAAGACAATAAATAAAGAATTCTTCGATACAACAACGATATGAGGCTGTGAAGATGGCAAGAAGCATACCTCCAACAGACACAGGAAAGCGCTACGGGTCGAGTCCAGAGCAACCTATGGATCCGGTGGATCCGATGGAGCCCATGGATACATTTATCCCCACGCATCCCACTGATTCGGTCACGGAAAATGAGGCCCCGGAGCAGATCATTGCGGTTAGGCGCAACCCTTGGAAGGTTGCACTAAAGCAGCTTGTCGAATCAAAGGCGGCCCTTGTATCGGCATGTTTTATCCTCATGCTTGTCATGCTGGCACTCTTCGCCAATGTTATTGCACCGCACGACCCTCAGGCCATGAGCCTTGTCGACCGCATGCTGCCTCCGGCCTGGAATGCCGAGGGAGACATGCGCTTCCTGCTGGGCACCGATGGCCAGGGTCGCGATATTTTAAGTCGGATTATCCACGCCTCCCAGATGACGCTGCTCGTCGGCGTCGCCTCGGTCATCCTGGGCGGTATCGTCGGGGTTACCCTGGGGCTCTTGGCAGGCTACTTCGGCGGCTGGCTGGATGCCATACTAATGCGCTTTACCGACTTGCAGTTGGCCTTCCCAAGCTTGCTGCTCGGCCTGATCGTCATGGCAATCATCGGCACAGGGGTACTGGAGCTGGTATGCGTCATTGCACTTGCCCAATGGGCTTTCTATGCACGCGTCGTCAGATCAGAGGCGATCAAGACACGTGAGCTGGAATTCGTTCAAGGTGCCATTGCACTTGGTGCCAGCAATACCCGTATCCTGCTTCAGCATATCCTGCCCAATTGCGTCGCCTCGATGTTGATCATTGCCAGTTTCTCGCTGGCTATGGCCATCTACTATGAGGCAGCATTGAGCTTCTTCGGCTTGGGCATTCCCCCTGCCATCCCCACTTGGGGCAACATGCTGGCGGGTGCTCGTGACATCATGCTCGCCAACTTTTGGGCGCCCGTCTTTCCGGGCATTGCTATCACACTTACCGTACTTGCCTTCAACCTCCTTGGGGATTGGGCGAGGGACTTCTTCGACGTCAAGGTGTGACCAACATTCACCAGCCACAGGAGACATACCCATCACATTGAAACAATCACAACATTAATTATTAAAACAACTCACACAATGAGGCACCTCATGTTCAAGCGAAAGTTTCCAATACAAATGAACAGAAGCATACCCTCATCACCAAGCCAGCTCCTGGGAAAAACTGTTACCGCGCTGGCTCTGGCAGGTCTGATGACAGCACCTGTGTTGGCTGATGACGACAAGATCAGCATTACCTATATCATGCATGAGGCCATCGATATCTTCGGTGATCCCATCCGTGGTTCAACCTATGATGAGCACCGTGCGCACTTGGCTCAGTTCGAGCCACTCGTCTACGACTTTGATGGCCGTACCGGCGAATCGGGCATCCGTCCAGGCTTAGCGGTCGACTGGGAGCAGACCGACGACCTTACCTGGCGCTTTCATCTCCGTGAAGGGGTGACCTTTCATAATGGGGAGCCTTTCAATGCCCATGCCGTGAAGTTCTCCATCGATCGTGTCTTTGCCGATGACTACCCCGGCGCTGACAAATTCCTCGACGTTCCCATAACCGAGGTCGAGGTGATCGACGAGTTTACTGTCGATATCCACACATCGGAGCCTGTCCCAATCATGCTCCAACGCCTCTCGCGCAATGGCGCCTTCATTCTCGAGCCCGGCCATTATGAAAACCTGAGCCATGAGGATGCATTGACCAGCCCCATGGGTACAGGTCCCTACCGCATGGTCGACTATGCGACGGATGAACACTATACCTTCGAGGCCTACGAGGATTACTGGGGCTGGGACGAATTGAGCAATATCGATGAGATGCGCATCCTCATGGTCCCGGAGATCTCCACTTCGGTAGCCGAGCTATTGACCGGTAACGTGGATATTGTCCGCCTTACCGCCGACCTGGTCGGGCCGGTGGAGGAAAACGAAGATACAGAGGTGATCGTCGCGCCCAGCGTGGTACGCGCCGTGGTGATGTTCAACCTGACCATCAACGAATGCATGGCGGATGCGCGGGTGCGCCAAGCGCTGAACTATGCTGTGGATCGTGGGGCCATGATCGACGCCTTCGCGTTTGGCAATCAGGATCTGGCCATGAAGACCATGGTAAATCCACCCAATGACCATCCCGGCCTCGAACCCTATCCCTTCGACCCCGACAAGGCCAGGGAACTGCTCGCCGAGGCGGGATGCTCGAACTTCGAGATACCCGAAATCGACGTCATGCAACCTCAAGCCATGGAGCATGCCGAAGCGACTGCCCAGTACTGGCGTATGGTCGGTGTCGATGTCGGCTCGGTGTCTCTGGTCGATCCGGCCATTATGCGTGAGCGTTGGATGGACAGGTCTCTCGGTGTGCATGCCTACACCTGGTCGGCCGCAGAAAATACGCCGGAAACCGACATGTACGCCATCAGCGACTCGCGTCAACGCAACTCGACCCACTGGGATCGTCCGGAGTTCGAAGAGATGTACCAGGAGTTGCAGCGTACCGTGGACCAAGATCGTCGCGATGAGCTCAACTACAAACTGCAGGAAATGCAGTATGAAGATCCGCCCGGCACCTTCCTTTATCTGCGTCCCATCGTCATGGGCGTCAATAAGCGAATCGGAGGTTACTATCCACATCCATCCATGCTGATGGAGGATTGGAAAGCTATCTATGTGAAGGATGATTGATTCTCGGGTCGGTGGGCACTGCGGTGCCCACCATGCTCCCATGTCACATCTCACAATGATAAGAATATCTATGAATAATGGCGCTGTATTTTACCATAAGTACTCTTGGGCCATGGAAAAACCAAGCAGCTGCCAACATGAGGAGTGGGTGTCGTGTATTATCTCTCAAATCGAATAGCACAAGGCCTGGTAGTCATATTCTTCGCACTGACACTCGGCTTTCTATTGGTATTCGTCATCGGCGATCCCGTGCTGATGCGGGTTGGTGAAGATGCCTCTCAAGCCATGATTGATCGCTATCGTGAAATGATGGGGTTGGACCGGCCGATTTTCGTGCAATATATTGACTTCATGACGCGTGCCGTACAGGGTGACTTCGGACTTTCCTATCGCAGTCAACAAGACGTATCGTCACTGCTTCTCGAACGACTTGGGCGCTCGGCCGAACTGGCTGTTCCTGCCATTATTCTCGCCCTGGTGGTCTCCATTCCCGTTGGTGTACTGAGCGCCATCAAGCGCAATACCTGGATCGATTATGTGGCCAGGGTGCTGGCGCTGATTGGTCAGGCTGCACCACAATTCTGGGTCGCCATCATGTTCATCGTCATCTTTGCGGTGGCGCTGGGCTGGATGCCCTCCTCGGGCCGTGTCACCGACCAAGGCTTCTGGACCTATGTGGCTCATATGGCCATGCCCACTTTCGTGCTGGCCTTGACTCCCATGGCCTACTTGACCCGGATGATGCGCTCAACCGTGCTTGAGGTCATCAACGAAGATTATGTGCGTACCGCCCGCGCCAAGGGGCTGGTAGAGAGTCGCATCGTCTACTACCACGCCGTGCGTAACGCCCTGGTTCCCTATGTCACCCTGACAGCACTGCAAGTCGGTAATGTCATTGCCGGATCCATGGTGG
>SKVX01000251.1 GCA_007129225.1 Halomonas sp. | reverse complement strand
GACGACTTTGTGGCCCGCGTCTCCGTGGATGAGTTCACCAGCAGCATGCAGTCGGGTGATGTGGTGGAGCTCGGCTGGCGAGACGAGGACGTCCGAGCACTGGACGCTTCATGAATGCCACCGCAGAGCATGGTGCCAGTCCCCTCTCGGAGGGTCGGCACGGTGTGCAGCACCAGCGTTTCCTGTCAACAACGTTCCATATCAACAACAAGGGTCTTAGTGACCAGGAGAAAGATATGACTCACAGCCGCTTCCCACTCTCGCGTCTTGGCCGCAGCGTTGCCATCGGCAGTCTGGTGACAGCCGGGTTGGCCGTTTCCACCGGTGCCCAGGCATTGACCGTCATCTCCTTCGGCGGGGCGTCCGGTGACGCCATGCAGCAGGCCTACTACGGCCCCTTCCAGGAGAGCACGGGCATCAACCTCACGCCGGGCGACTACAACGGTGAGCTGTCGCGCATCCGTGCCATGGTCGAGACCGGCAACGTCAGCTGGGATCTTGTGGAGATGGAATCTCCGGAGCTGGTCCGTGGCTGTTTCGAGGGGCTGTTCGAGCCCATCGACTGGGGCCGGCTGGGCCTGGGCAATGAGTTGATCGACTCGGCATTCGATGAGTGCGGCGTCGGCACCTTCGTCTGGTCCACGGTGCTCGCCTACGATGCCGACGCCCTGGATACGCCGCCGACATCCTGGGCCGATTTCTGGGATGTGGAGCAGTTCCCGGGTACCCGTGGCCTGCGTCGCGGCGCCAAGTACACGCTGGAGTTCGCGCTCATGGCCGATGGCGTGCCGGCCGACGAGGTCTACGGGGTGCTCGAGTCGCCGGAAGGCGTCGACCGCGCCTTTGCCAAGCTCGACGAGATCAAGGAGCACATCCAGTGGTGGGAGGCGGGTGCACAGCCGCCCCAGTGGCTGGTTGCCGGTGACGTGGTCATGACCTCCTCCTACAACGGCCGCATCGCCGCCGCCCAGGAAGAAGGCAGCAACCTGGAGATCGTCTGGAACGAGAGTATCTACGACCTGGATTACTGGGCCATCGTGTCGGGCAGCGAGTATGTCGACGAGGCCTACGACTTCATCACCTTCGCCAGCCAGCCCGAGAACCAGGCCGCCTACTCCAGTCAGATTCCCTACGGGCCGGTGCATCCTGACGCCATTGCCCAGCTCGATGAGGAGCAGGCGCGGCGCATGCCCACCCATGAAGAGAACATGGAAGGTGCACTGGCCGTGGATACCGCCTTCTGGGTCGACTACGGCGAGGAGCTGGAGCAGCGCTTCAACGCCTGGGCGGCGCGCTGATCCCACGACGTCGGCAGCGGCCTCCCGGCCGCTGCGCCGTTTCCTGTGGCGTGACCCGGTTCGCTGGGTCATGCCGGTCGTCATCAGTGGGAGAAGGCCATGACCACGACCATAGCGGCTTCGCAGCCGCCATCCAGGCCGGCGGGTACGCTCAAGGCCCAGCTGCGACGCGCCGAGCGGCTGCGCAAATGGAAGGCCTTCGGGCTGGTCGCACCGCTGGCGCTGTTTCTGATTGTCGTCTTTGTCATGCCCATCGGTAGCATGCTGTGGCGCAGCGTCGACAACACCGAGCTGGAATCCGTCATGCCGCTTACCACGGCCGGGCTTCAGCAGTGGGACGGTACCGGTTTGCCCGACGAGTCCACCATGGCAGCCTTCGCCGCCGAGCTGCGCGACTCGCGCCAGGGGGGTGGGCTGGGGCGCATCGGCCGGCGTCTCAACTATGAGGATACCCAGTACCGTAGCCTGCTGATGCGCACGCTGCGAGGCCTGCCTGCGAGCCTGGAGGCCGATGGCGATTGGACCACCACCCTTATCGAGATCGATGAGGCCTGGGGCGAAACCGCCACCTGGCTGGGTATCCAGCGTGCGGCACCGTCGACCACGGACCGCTATCTGCTGGCGTCGGTGGATTTCGAGCGCGGCGAGACCGGCCAGATTCAACGCATCGCTGAAGGCGATCGTCTCTATCAGGCGGTCTTCCAGCGCACCCTGGTGATCGCCGGAGGCGTCACGCTGATCTGCCTCGCACTGGGTTTTCCGCTGGCCTACCTGCTGGCCACGCTGCCGGCGAAGACCAGCAACCTGCTGATGATACTGGTGCTATTGCCGTTCTGGACGTCGCTGCTGGTGCGCACCGCGGCCTGGATCATCCTGTTGCAGTCCAATGGCCTGGTGAACCAGTCACTGATGGCCACGGGAGTGATCGACTCGCCGCTACAGCTGGTGTTCAACCGCATCGGCGTCTTCTTCGCCATGGTGCACATCCTGCTGCCGTTCATGGTGCTGCCACTCTACAGCGTGATGAAGGGCATCTCGCCCAGCTACCAGCGCGCCGCCGTGTCGCTGGGGGCGCATCCCTTCGCCGCCTTCTGGCAGGTCTATGTACCCCAGACGGTTTCCGGCATCGCGGCAGGCACAATCCTGGTCTTCATCATGGCGCTGGGCTACTACATCACGCCGGCACTGGTGGGCGGGCCGGCCGATCAGATGGTGAGCTACTACGTGGCCTACTACACCAACAGCACCAATAACTGGGGCATGGCGGCGGCGCTTGGCAGCATCCTGCTGGTGGTCACGCTGATGCTCTATCTGGTCTATCACCGTCTGGTGAATCGCAAGCAGATGATCAGGAACTGAACCGCTCAGGAGAAGAATAATGGCTCTGCCTCCCTATGCATCGCCGATGGAAAAGGTCTGGTTCTGGTTTTTCCGTATTTTCTGCGGCCTGATCCTGCTGTTCTTGATCACGCCGGTACTGGTGATCATTCCGCTGTCGTTCAGCAGCAGCTCCTTCCTGACCTATCCGCTGCCGGGCTTCTCGCTACGGTGGTATGCGGCCATCTTCGACACCTCCGGCCCCTGGATGTCGTCATTGAAGAACAGCCTGATCGTGGCGCCACTGGCGACCCTGCTGGCGATGACGTTCGGTACCCTGGCCGCGGTCGGGCTCAATCGGGCCGATTTCCCGGGCAAGGGGCTGATCATTGCGCTGTTGATCTCACCCATGGTGGTGCCGCTGGTGATCGTCGCCGTGGGCATGTACTTCTTCTTCGCCCAGGTGGGCCTGCTCAACTCCTATGCCGGCCTTGTCCTGGCCCATACCGTGCTGGGGGTGCCCTTCGTCGTCATTACCGTGAACGCCACCCTGCAGGGCTTCGACTTCAACCAGGTCCGCGCCGGCGCCAGCCTCGGCGCCAACCCGCTGCGTGTCTTCTTCACCATCATCCTCCCGCAGATCGTCCCCGGGGTGGTGTCCGGCGGCCTGTTCGCCTTCGCCACGTCGTTCGATGAGGTGGTGGTGGCGCTGTTCATCGCCAGCCCCACCGAGCGTACCCTGCCGATTCAGATGTTCTCCGGCATTCGCGAAAACATCAGCCCGGCCATTGCCGCCATGGCCACCATCCTGATCCTGCTCTCGACCCTGCTGCTGGTGACCATGGAGCTGCTGCGACGTCGCAGCGAGCGGTTGAAAGGGGCTGCTGCCTGAAAGGAGAGTTCCGTCGTCACCCTCTGCGCCCCGTCTTCGCGGGGCGTATCACGTTTGTCTCGACCGTGCTGAAGATACGGATAAAGCGGGGTAAGCTATGGCGGATTCTGCCAGCGCGAACCGAGCCATTCTGGGCAGCGCTTGGCGTCAAGAGATGAGGAGCCCTGGTGAGTGATTTTCTGATTATCGGCGGAGGCGTGATCGGCATGATGACCGCCTGGCAGCTGGCCGAAGCCGGCCACAGCGTCACGCTGGTGGAGCGGGGACAGTGTGGGCAAGAAGCATCATGGGCCGGGGGTGGCATCGTCTCTCCGCTCTACCCCTGGCGCTACAGCGATCCGGTTTCCAACCTGGCCCAGCATGCCGAGGGCGAGTACGCCACGCTGACGGCGCAGTTGCTGGAGGCGACGGGCATCGACGCCGAGTATCGCCAGAAGGGGCTGCTCTACCTGCGGGTCGATGATGCCGACAAGGCGTTCGAGTGGGCACGTCATTCGAACAAGCCGCTGGAGGCTGTCGATGCGGACTTTATCTATCGCAAGGAGCCCCGGCTGGTGAAAGGCGTGCCCAGCGGCCTGTGGATGCCGACCTTGGGTAGCGTCCGCAACCCCCGGCTCTGTCGTGCGCTACGGGCCCATCTCATGGCGCTGCGAGGCGTCACACTGCAGGAGGGAACGTCAGTCGAACGACTCTGCGCCACGCCAGGGCGCCTGAAGGGGGTGGAGACATCGCGTGGGCAGCTCTTGGCCGGACAGGTGATTCTCTGTGGCGGCGCCTGGAGCGGTGTCCTGCTGGGCAGTATCGGCGTCGCGCTTCCCGTGCGCCCCGTGAAGGGCCAGATGATGCTGTTCCGCACGCCGCCGATGCCCGGCG
>SKVX01000265.1 GCA_007129225.1 Halomonas sp. | reverse complement strand
CATGGATGAATTTGCCTTCACCCTGAGTCGAGAGGAGTTCCTGGATTTCGTCTTCGACGGATTGGAGTTGCCACACCTGGAGCGCAAGGCCCTGGTGGATCTCGACGAGGTGCGGCCGGTGCGTGCGGGGGTGTCCCGGGACGGTGTGCCGGCACGCATGAATATCGTACGCTCCATGCGCGAGGCCTATGCCCGGCGGATCGCCATGCGCGCGCCTATCCGTCGGGCGCTGCGCGAGGCACGGGAGGCGCTTGACCTGGAGGAGGGCAAGGATCCGGTGCTGCGCAACCCGGCGCGCATTGCCGAGCTCAAGGCCGAGATCGAGCGACTGGAGAAGCGCCTGGAGGCGGTGCCGTTCATCGATACCTATGACCTTCGCTACAACAACCTGATCAATCAACCCCAGCCATCGAGCAAGGCCGTGATGTTCTGCATCATGGATGTTTCGGGCTCCATGACACAGGCCCACAAGGACATCGCCAAGCGCTTCTTCCTGCTGCTCTACCTGTTTCTGGAGCGCAATTACGAGAAGGTCGAGCTGGTCTTCGTGCGCCACCACACCGCCGCCAAGGAAGTCGACGAAGAGGAGTTCTTCTATTCTCGGGAGACCGGCGGCACCATCGTATCGAGCGCCCTGACACTGGTCGACGAGATCATCACCGACCGCTATCCCCCTGGCCAGTGGAACCTTTATGTTGCCCAGGCCTCGGACGGCGACAACTGGGACGACGATTCCATCACCTGTCGGGAGCAGCTGGTGAAATCCCTCATGCCACGGCTGCAATACTATACCTATGTGGAAATCACCCCCCATGCCCACCAGGCGCTATGGGAGGAGTACGAGACGGTAGCCGACGAGTTCCCCGACCGCTTTGCCATGCGCCAGATCGTTGAGGCCGGCGATATATACCCGGTCTTCCGCGAGTTGTTCAAGCGCCGCACCGCTCAATGATGCGGACAGGAGGCACCATGACCCGACGCAAGCCCATTGCTACCGGCTCCGACTGGAATTTCGAAGTGCTGGAGGCCTATGAGCGGGAGCTGGCCTGCCTGGCCGATGAGTATCGCCTGGATACCTACCCCAATCAGATCGAGATCATCACCACGGAACAGATGATGGACGCCTATGCCAGTGTCGGGATGCCGGTGGGCTACCATCACTGGTCGTTCGGCAAGCAGTTCCTGGCGGTGGAGCAGGCGTATCGGCGAGGCCAGATGGGGCTGGCCTACGAGCTGGTGATCAATTCCGACCCCTGCATCGCCTACCTGATGGAGGAGAACACCCTGATGATGCAGGTGCTGGTCATGGCCCACGCCTGCTATGGCCACAACTCCTTCTTCAAGGGCAACTACCTGTTCCGTGCCTGGACCGACGCCAGCTCGATCGTCGATTACCTGGTCTTCGCCCGGAAGTACGTGGCCGACTGCGAGCAGCGCCACGGCGTCACCGCCGTGGAGCAACTGCTCGATGCCTGCCACGCGCTGCAGAACTATGGCGTCGATCGCTACAAGCGGCCTTCGCCGATCTCCGCCGAAGAGGAGGCCCGGCGCCAGACGGAGCGCGAGGAGTACCTGCAGGCCCAGGTCAACATGCTGTGGCGAACCATTCCCGACCGGCCGGCTGACGATACACTGCCAGGCTCTCTGGATGATGGCGAAGACCCGCTTGGCCTTCGCGGCGGGGGACGCTATCCGCCGGAGCCTCAGGAGAACCTGCTCTATTTCATCGAGAAGAACGCACCGCTATTGGCGCCGTGGCAGCGTGAAATCGTGCGCATCGTGCGCAAGCTGGCCCAGTATTTCTATCCTCAGCGCCAGACACAGGTAATGAACGAGGGCTGGGCATCGTTCTGGCACTACACGCTGATGAACCGTCTCTACGACGATGGTCTGGTCGATGAAGGCCTGATTCTCGAATTCCTGCAGTCGCACACGGCGGTGGTCAATCAGCCGGACTTCGACAGCCCCTACTACAGTGGCATCAACCCTTACGCGCTGGGGTTTGCCATGTTCAGCGACATAAAGCGCATGTGCGAAGCGCCCACCGACGAGGACCGCGAGTGGTTTCCCGACACGGCGGGTGGGGACTGGCTGGAAACGGTGCACTTCGCCATGCGCAACTTCAAGGACGAATCCTTCATCCAGCAGTTCCTCTCACCCAAGGTGATTCGTGACCTGAAGCTCTTCACCATCGTCGATGACGACCAGGACGAAATGCTGGAAGTGACGGCGATACACGATGAGCGGGGCTATCGGCGCGTCAGGGAGGCCCTGGCCACCCAATATGCGCTGTCGGTTCGCGAGCCGAACATTCAGGTTTATTCCGCCAATATCCGCGGCGACCGCTCCTTGACGCTGCATCACGTGCAGGACAGCCGACGCCCCCTGGGGCGCAGCGTCTATCCGGTATTACGTCACCTGTATCAACTGTGGGGGTTTCCCGTGCGACTGGAGACCATCATGGATGACAATTCGGTGGGGCGGCGCCTCCAATGGCCACTACCGGACGAGGAAACGAAGTGAAGTCGATGGAGGGGGTAGAGGGGTGTCAGGACTCGAACAAGAACAGGCGCCCGATCAGGCGCCTGTTGTCTACGCATCGAGCCAGTGACTCATTACATCGGCGCCCAGGACTGGCACCAGCCCCGCGGTTCGACACTATTCTGGGGGAATAGCTGGCAGCCTTCGGTCTCCGGATCAAAGAACATGCAGTTATCGCAGTACTCACCCTCCTCGAAGGCAGGGTGATCGCTGGCTTCCTCGGCCACTTCGACGTAGTTCAGCGCCTGGGCCTGTTCGTCACTGGGGTCCAGCCGGGGCAGTGTCTGGGCAAAGGCCTGTTTCGACAGGATACCGGCCCCCAGAGGCAGGGCGGCTACACCAAGCAGGCTGTTGCGCATGAAGTCACGGCGGCTCTGATTGGCCATGGGTTCTCCTTTTCGTCACGGTCCTGAAATATCGGGTCTGGCGATGTCAGCCCTGTTACCGGGCCTCTCGCAGCCTCGAGCAATCAATGGGCCAGGTGTTCGCCCACCTATTGTGCGACAGGATCGAGCCCACCAAGTTCGCCATGATTAGACGATCAGGCCGATAATATTGAACTGACCGAGGGGATGCCATGCCTATCTTTACTCGATTCGCTTCGCCCATGGGCGCTAGCCTGATTGAAGCCGACGCGCGGCAGGAGGTCGGGCGACTGGTCGTGGCGGCCGATTGGCTGGGCAGCTACAGCGGCGGACAGGCGCTCAAGAGCTCGCTGCTATCGATGGAGCGCGCGGCGGTGGTGGCATCTCCTCCTGACTCTAGGTAGGGTGAAGAAGACACTGCAACTGCAAGGATGCTGCCATGCCGTGGATCAAGATCCTGCATATCGCCACCCTGCTCTGCTGGTGCGGCACATTGCTTTACCTGCCCGCGCTGCTCCTGGCCAGTACCAAGCCGCGGGTGGGCTCGTCCTTCCATGCCCCCGCGCCGGTCATCCTGCGGTTCCTCTTTACCCACATTGCAACGCCCTTCGCCCTTGTCGCGATCATGAGCGGAACCCTGCTGTTCATTGTCGGGCAGCTCACAGGCGGGTGGCTGGTGCTCAAGCTGGCGGCCGTGACGGGCATGGTGTTCTGCCACGTGCTGTGCGGTGGACTGATCGTGCGCCTGGAGCAGGCGCGCCTGCGCGGCATGTTTCCTGTCAGCGTGCTGGTTGCCGCCGTGGCGGCATCGCTGATGCTTGTCGTGCTGATCCTGGTACTGAGCAAACCCTTCGGCTGAGGCAATGACAAGGAGAGTCATGATGCGCCACACGATCCCAGCACGGCCTGCGTCATTTGTCGTCGATATCGACGCCCACCGCCTGGTCGTAGACGAGCATGCCGCCGAGAATGCCGGCCAGGGCGATCAGCCCTGCGGTCATCAGCGTCAGGGCGACGGCCCAGGGCAGCAGGTCGACGGGGTCCTTGAAGCGCCACAGCCAGTTGAGCGACGCCACCGACAGCATCATCACCGCCAGGATGGCGTGGCACCAGCCGAGGATCATCTGGCGTATGCGCTTCACCGTGACCAGGTCGACCAGGCCCGCAAAGCTGGCGACCCAGCCGCCCAGCGCGCCGACGCCGGCCAGCCAAAGGCTGACGCGGGCCCAGAACAGGTCTTCGGTATAGAGGAAGGCGCCATCGCTGGCGACGACCAGCATCAGGCAGGCGATGGGGAAATGGATCATGACCGGGTGCAAGGGGTGCCCGGCGATGGCGGCACGGCTCTTGATCGAGCGTCGGGTTTGTTCAGCCATATTCGCGTCCTTTGCGATGGTTTCGTTGCCCTTTTTGGCATTCAACGCCCTGTAAGGCAGCGGGTCAACCGCTCCTGGCAACTCCCCGTCGGGATCCT
>SKVX01000288.1 GCA_007129225.1 Halomonas sp. | reverse complement strand
TCCCGCCCCGGCGCTGCCGGGGCGGGAGAGCGGGCCGGGGCTGAAGCAGACCCGACGCGCCGGACAGGCACGCCTGCCCGGATGGCTCACCGTTACTCGGCAGCGGCAGTCGCGTCGCCGCCTTCACTCTCGGTGACCTCGACGAACTCGTCGGGACGGCCTTCCTTCGCACGTGCGCAGGCATCAGCGATCGCCTTGACGTAGATCTGGATGGCACGGATGGAGTCATCGTTGCCCGGAATCACGTAGTCGACGCCATCCGGGTCGGAGTTGGTATCCACCACGCCGATGACCGGAATGCCGAGCTTGTTAGCCTCGTTGATCGCGATACGCTCGTGATCGACGTCGATGACGAACAGGGCATCGGGCAAGCCGCCCATTTCCTTGATACCGCCGATGGAGCGCTCGAGCTTGTCCTGCTCGCGGGTCGCCATCAGGACCTCTTTCTTGGTCAGCTTCTCGAAGGTGCCGTCCTCGCGCATGGTCTCGAGGTCGCGCAGGCGCTTGATCGACTGACGAATGGTCTTGTAGTTCGTCAGCATGCCGCCCAGCCAGCGGTGATTGACGAACGGGTGGCCGACACGATTGGCCTCTTCCTTGATGATCTTGCTGGCGCTGCGCTTGGTGCCAACGAACAGGATCTTGTTGTTGGACGCGGCCATCTTCTCGACCACGTCGATCACCTCATTGAGGGCCGGCAGGGTGTGTTCGAGGTTGATGATGTGGATCTTGTTGCGGGCGCCGAAGATGAACTTGCCCATCTTCGGATTCCAGTAACGGGTCTGGTGACCGAAGTGAGCGCCTGCCTTCAGCAGATCGCGCATATTGACGTGTGCCATGATGACTCCTGAAAATCGGGTTAGGCCTCCACGCACCCCATGGATCCGACTACCGAGGCGGTGCCGCGGCAGCACCCGGGACCATGTGCCGGTGCGTGTGTGTTTTTCAAGGCTATGTTGTCGAAACGCGGTATGCGCCTCGTTATCACGCCATCACTGTCGTCGACTCTCGGCCGAACCACGGCCTTGAGAGAGGGTCGACGATTGCAGGAAAGCGCGCGGCTTTATACCATAGTTCGCCGACGAGATGAAGTCGCCCGCCGCGTATACCCGCCAATTGCCGGGCGCGACCACCCCTCAGAACCGAGACCCCATGAACATTCCCATCAAGACGCCCGACGAGATCGAGATGATGCGCGAAGCCGGCCGTCAGGCCGCCAGCGTGCTGGAGATGATCGCACCTCATGTGAAGGCTGGTGTGACCACCGGCGAGCTCGACCGCCTGTGCCATGACTACATCGTCGGTGAGCTGGGCTCCACGCCGGCCCCGCTCAACTACCACGGCTTTCCGAAATCGATCTGTACCTCGATCAATCATGTGGTCTGCCATGGCATCCCGGACATCAGCAAGCGGCTGAAGAAGGGTGACATCATGAATATCGATGTCACGGTGAAGACGGCCGACGGCTATCACGGCGACTCCAGCGTGATGTTCATCATCGGCGAGAGCATCCAGGGCGAGCGCCTGTGCCGGGTCACCCAGGAGTGCCTCTACCACAGCATCGCCCTGGTCCGCCCCGGCGTGCGCCTGTCCGAGCTGGCCCGGGCCATCCAGCAACACGCCGAGGCCAATGGCTATTCGGTGGTGCGCGACTTCTGCGGCCACGGTATCGGCGCCACCTTCCATGAAGACCCCCAGGTGCTGCATTATGACGGCTACGCCCCCGAGGCCGACGCGGTGCTGGAAGCCGGCATGTGCTTCACCATCGAACCGATGATCAACGTTGGCGGGCACCAGACCAAGGTGCTGCGCGATGGCTGGACCGCCGTGACCCGGGACAAGAGCCTGTCCGCCCAGTGGGAGCACACGTTGCTGGTCACCGAAACCGGCGTCGAGGTGCTCACTGCCCGTGGCGAAGAAGATCTCGCCTTCCTCGACCACTGAGTCGAACGCCCATGCTCCTGCACCACTACCGTTTTTCGCCGGATGAGACGCTGTTCGACGCCGAGGCATTTCGCAGCGAACTGAGTGGCAACCGCTCGCCCATCGCCCCCTTCAAGGCGGCCCTCGGCGACATCCAGGCCCGGCTCGACGAGCGCTTTCGTGACGGCGCCGACATTCGCAACCTGGTGCATGGCCGCGCCTGGTGTCTCGACCGCCTCCTCGCCATCGCCTGGGCGCTGCAGCCATGGCCCGACGACGGCGTGGCGCTGCTGGCGGTGGGAGGCTATGGGCGCGGCGAGCTGCACCCCCACTCGGACGTCGACCTGATGCTGCTGCTCGAGCATGACGACGACGTGCCCTACCGGGAGCCGCTGACCGCCTTCATCACCTTCCTGTGGGACATCGGCCTGGAGATCGGCCATAGCGTGCGCTCGCTGGCCGACTGCGAGCGCGAGGCCGCCGGCGACATCACGGTGATTACCAACCTGATGGAGTCGCGCACCCTGGCCGGCCCGGAACACCTGCGCGACGCCATGAAGGTCCGCATCGCCGCCGACCGCATGTGGCCTGCCGACCAGTTCTTCGAGGCCAAGTGGCAGGAGCAGATCACCCGCCACCACCGCTTCAACAACTCCGAGTACCACCTGGAACCCAATATCAAGAGCTCACCCGGCGGGCTGCGTGACATCCAGATGATCGGCTGGGTGGCCAAGCGCCACTTCGGCAGCCAGCGCTACGAGGACCTGGTCGCGAACGGCTTCATGAACGATGCCGAGCTGCGCATCCTGAGCCAGGGCCAGGCCTTCCTGTGGCAGGTGCGATACGCCCTGCACATGCTGACCGATCGCGCCGAGGACCGCCTGCAGTTCGACCATCAGCGCACCATCGCCGAACTGTTCGGCTACCAGGACACCCCAGAGCGACTGGCCGTCGAGCAGTTCATGAAGCGCTACTACCGGCATGTCACGGCCCTGGCGGGCCTCAACGACATGCTGCTGCAGCACTTTGACGAAGCGATCCTGCGCAGCGGTGAGCGCCTGGAATCGGTCCCCCTCAACGAGCGCTTCGAGATCGCAGGCGGTTACATCCAGGCCCGCAGCCGGGCGGTCTTCCGCGAGCACCCCTCGGCCCTGCTCGAGCTCTTCCTGCTGATGGCGGAGCACCCCGAGATCGAGGGGGTCCGCGCCGACACCATTCGCCTGATCCGCGACCACCGCCACCAGATCGACGACCTCTACCGGGATGACCCCCACCATCAGTACCTGTTCATGTCGCTGCTCCGCTCCGGCGGCAATGTGGCACGCCAGCTGCGGCGCATGAACCGCTACGGCGTGCTGGGCAAGTACCTGCCGGAGTTCGGCCAGGCGGTGGGATTGATGCAGCACGATCTCTTTCACATCTATACCGTGGATGCACATACCCTGCGCCTGCTGAAGTTCATCCAGTGCTTCCGCGAGCCCGACGCCCGGGACGAATTTCCCGTGGCCGCTACCCTGATCCATCAACTCCCCAAGCTAGAACTGCTGTGGATCGCCGGGCTGTATCACGACATCGGCAAGGGCCGTGGCGGCGACCACTCCATCCTCGGTGCCCGTGACGTGGAGCGCTTCGCCCAGCGGCACGGCATGACGCTGCGCGACACCCGTCTGGTCAGCTGGCTGGTGGAGAACCACCTGGTGATGTCGATGGTGGCCCAGAAGCGCGACATCACCGACCCCGACGTGATTCGCGAGTTCGCCTCCCGCGTCGGCGACGAAAACCGCCTGGACTACCTCTACGTGCTGACGGTGGCCGATATCAACGCCACCAACCCGACGCTGTGGAACGGCTGGCGCGCCTCGCTGCTGCGCCAGCTTCACGCCGAGACCAAGCGCGCCCTGCGCCGCGGACTGGACAATCCGCTCGATCGCGAGGACTGGGTACGCGAGACCCGGGGCGAGGCGCGCTCGCTGCTGGCCTCGGTGGGGGCCGAGCTGCCCAGGGTCGACCGGCTCTGGGAATCCCTCGGCGAGGATTATTTCCTGCAGTACGCGCCCAGCGAGATCGTCTGGCAGACCATGGGCATTCTCGCCCACGGCGACTCGCAGCTGCCGCTGATCCTGATCAGCGCCCCCACCGACGACATGACCGACGGCGGTACCAAGGTATTCATCCACACCCCCTCGGTGGATGACCTGTTCGCCGCCACCGCCGCCGCCATGGAACAGCTGGGACTCTCCATCCACGACGCTCGCATCGCCACCTCGAGCAACGACTGGACGCTCAACACCTTCATCGTGCTCGACAGCCGCGGGGAGTCGATCCGGGATGCCGAGCGCATCGAGGCCATTCGCCGTCACCTGGTGGAGGAGCTCGACGACCCGGAAGACTACCCCCAGATCGTCACCCGGCACACCCCTCGCCAACTGCGCCACTTCCATGTCGCCACGGAAGTGCTGATCGAGCAGGACCCGGCCAACGAGCGCACCCTGCTGGAGCTCACCGCCCCGGACCGCCCCGGCCTGCTGGCCCGGGTGGGGCGCATCTTCATGGAGCAGGACATCGCCCTCTCGGCGGCCAAGATCGCCACCCTGGGGGAGCGGGTCGAGGACGTATTCTTCATCACCGACAAGGGCGGGCTGCCGCTGACGGACCCCGAGCGCCAGCAGCGCCTGCGCGAGCGTCTGATCGAGGTCCTCGACGTTTCCGGTTGAGTGCCACGACTCCTGGGTTTGAGGCAAGCCGGGGCCTTCCCTATAATCGGCGGTCTGCCCGCACGCCCGTAGCGCCGTGCCCTGCATCACAACGCAAATACGACGCCGGTCCACGGCGCCCTGGACACCGATGAATCCCGATCTCGACGCCCTCAAGCCCTACCCCTTCGAGAGACTCGCCGCCCTGAAGGCCGGCGTGACGCCTCCCGCCGGGCTGGAACACGTACCGCTGACCATCGGCGAGCCCCGGCACGCCCCCTTTGCGGCGGCCCTGGCAACGCTACAGGACCATCTGCCGGAGATGGCCCGCTACCCGGCCACCGCCGGCATGCCCGAGCTGCGCAACGCCATCGCCGACTGGGCGAGTCGTCGCTTCGGCCTCACAGGGCTCGATCCCGAGCGCCAGGTACTGCCGGTCAACGGCACCCGGGAGGCGATCTTCGCCTTCGTCCAGGCTGCCATTGACCGCACTCGTCCGGCCCGGGTCGCGGTGCCCAACCCCTTCTACCAGATCTACGAGGGGGCCACCCTGCTCGCCGGTGGCCGGCCGCTCTACTTGGACTGCCGCGCCGATAGCGGCTTTCGCCCCGACTTCGATAGCGTGCCGGCCGAGACCTGGCGCGAGGTACAGATCGTCTTCCTCTGCTCGCCGGGCAACCCCACCGGAGCGGTGACGCCGCTGGCCGATTTCGAGACGCTGATCCGGCTTGCCGACGAACATGACTTCATCATCGCCTCCGACGAGTGCTACTCGGAGCTCTACCTGGACGAGGGCGCGCCGCCGCCGGGGCTGCTCGAGGCCTGCGCCGCCCTGGGACGCCATGACTACCGACGCTGCCTGGTGTTCCACTCGCTCTCCAAACGCTCCAACCTGCCGGGGCTGCGCTCCGGCTTCGTCGCCGGAGATGCCGGGCTGATCGCCCCCTTCAAGCGCTACCGCACCTACCATGGCTGCGCCATGTCGCTGCCGCTGCAGCACGCCTCGATCACCGCCTGGAACGACGAGGCCCATGTGCGCGCCAACCGTGACGCCTATCGCGATAAGTTTGCCGCCGTCACCGAGATACTCGCACCGGTCATGACGTTTCCCGCCCCCGAGGCGAGCTTCTACCTCTGGCCGGCGGTGCCTGCCGGCGATGACGAGGCTTTTGCCCGGGCGCTATTCGCCGAGGAGCACGTCAGCGTGCTGCCCGGCTCCTATATGGGTCGCGAGGGCTCCCACGGTCTCAACCCCGGTGCCGGGCGCGTGCGCCTGGCACTAGTGGCCGAGCTGGACGCTACCGTAGAGGCGGCAAGGCGCATTCGCCGTTTCATCGAAAGGAGCGCATCATGCTGACCCTGTACGTGATCAAGAATTGCGACACCTGCCGCAAGGCACGCAAGGCCCTGGAGAGCAAGGGCATCCCCTATCAGGTCCACGACCTGCGCGAGGACGGCCTCTCGGCGGCACTGCTTGAGCATATCCTCACGCACGTGCCGGTGATCGAAGCGCTCAATCGGCGAAGCACCACCTGGCGCAACCTCCCCGAGGAGGACAAGAAGGAGATCGACGCCAACAAGGCGCGTGCGTTGATCATGGCCAACCCAACCCTGCTGAAGCGCCCGCTGCTCGATACCGGTGACGACATCCTTGTCGGCTATCGCGACGGCGACTATGACGCCCTGAAGGGCTGACGCCGACCTACGCCAACCTATCCCTATCTGCCACGAGGACACCCCATGCTGAGTTTTGCTTTCGGAATCGGCTCCCAGAACACCCAGGGCGATTGGCTGGAGGTCTACTATCCTGCCCCGCTGCTCAACCCCGACGACAGCTTGATTGCCGCCATCACCAAGGTGCTCGACGTCCCCGCCGGCAATGCCGCTGTCAGCTTCCTGCCAGAGCATTGCGCTGCGCTGGGAGAAGCCCTCAAAGCCGCGGGCCATACCGCCCAGGCAGAACTGGCAGATGCCTTCGCCGCCAGCCAGCGGCCGCTGGTCGCCATGTTCCTGGAAAGCGACCTCCCGCCACAGAGTGCACCCGAGGTCTATCTCAAGCTGCACCTGCTGTCCCACCGCCTGGTCAAGCCACACCAGCTCGACCTGACCGGCATGTTCGGCCTGCTGCGCAACATCGCCTGGAGCAGCGAGGGCCCCATCGACATCGAGGAACTGCCCGCCCGGCGTCTCAAGGCACGGCTGGAGGGTCGAACCCTCTCGGTGGACTGTGTCGACAAGTTCCCCAAGATGACCGACTACGTGGTGCCCACCGGCGTACGCATCGCCGACACCGCCCGAGTGCGTCTGGGTGCCTACCTGGGTGAAGGCACCACCGTGATGCACGAGGGCTTCGTCAACTTCAACGCCGGCACCGAGGGCCCGGGCATGATCGAGGGGCGCATCTCCGCCGGCGTCATGGTCGGCAAGGGCTCCGATCTGGGCGGCGGCTGCTCCACCATGGGCACCCTCTCCGGCGGCGGGAATATCGTCATCAAGGTGGGCGAAGGCTGCCTCATCGGCGCCAACGCCGGTATCGGCATTCCCCTGGGCAACCGCTGCACCGTCGAGGCCGGGCTCTACATCACCGCCGGGGCCAAGGTCACCCTGCTCGACGACCAGAACCAGGAGGTCAAGACCGTGGCCGCCCGGGAGCTCGCCGGCCATGACGACCTGCTGTTGCGTCGCAACTCGCAGAACGGTCGCATCGAGTGCCTGACCAACAAGAGTGCCATTGCTCTCAACGAGGCGCTGCATGCCCACAACTGAGCCCCTCTCTCCGACACTGGCGCTGGCCATCGAGCTGATGCGCCGTCCGTCGGTGACCCCCGACGACCTCGGTTGCCAGGCGCTGATGATCGAGCGGCTCGAACGCATCGGCTTCCATATCGAGCGGCTGCCGTTCGGTGATGTGGAGAATTTCTGGGCGACGCGCGGCCATCACGGTCCGGTAATGGCCTTCGCCGGCCATACCGACGTGGTGCCCAGCGGCCCCCATGTGCACTGGGAGTACCCCCCCTTCGAACCCTGCATCGACGATGAGGGGATGCTCCGGGGGCGAGGGGCCGCCGACATGAAGGGCAGCCTGGCGGCGATGATCACCGCCACCGAGCGATTCGTTGCCGCGCATCCCGACCACCACGGCAAGATCGGTTTCCTGATCACCTCCGACGAGGAAGGTCCGGCGGTGGATGGCACCCGCGCCGTGGTCGAGCACCTGCGCGAGGCCAACGAGCGTCTCGACTACTGCGTGGTGGGCGAGCCCTCCTCCACCGACGAGCTGGGAGACGTGATCAAGAACGGCCGGCGCGGTTCGCTGGGCGGCGTGCTGCACGTCAGGGGCAAGCAGGGCCACGTGGCCTACCCGCACCTGGCACGCAACCCCATCCACCAGGCCATGCCGGCACTGGACGCCCTGGTGCGGGAGCACTGGGACGCGGGCAACGACTTCTTTCCCGCCACCAGCTTCCAGATCTCCAATATTCGCGCCGGCACCGGCGCCACCAATGTCATACCCGGTGACGTGGAAGTGGTCTTCAACTTCCGCTTCTCCACCGAAGTCACCCATGAACAGCTACGCGAGCGCACCGCCGCCATACTCGATGACTTCGGCATCGAGTATCATATCGACTGGACGCTCAACGGCGAGCCTTTCCTGACCGCCGAAGGGGAGCTGGTGGACGCCGCCCTGCACGGCGTCGAGACCGTGCTCGGCCGCAGGCCGGCGCTCTCGACCTCCGGCGGCACATCGGATGGGCGCTTCATCGCCACCCTGGGCAGCCAGGTGGTGGAGCTGGGGCCACGCAACGCCACCATTCACCAGGCCAACGAACGGATCCGGGCCGCCGACCTCGACGATCTCAGCCGGATCTACGAAGCAATCCTGGCCAGGCTCTTCGTCAACGGCACCGCCCAGCCCTGAGGGTTCCCATGACAGACTACCCGGATATCGAGATCTACCTGGCCAAGGCCCCGCTGGACGCACTGAATGCCTGGCTCGGCGAGCGCCTCGACAGCGCCCCGCTGAGTGCGGCTGGCCGTCGGCAGTGGCAGACCCGTGGCCACCATGACGGCCATGGCGTGCCGGTGCTGCTGGTGGAGAAGGCCGCCGACGGCTACGCCAGCCTGTGGTTCGACAGCGCCCATACGCCCTGGGCGCGAGACTGCGACTGCGCCCGGGAAGCCGCCGCCCGCCTGGGCTGCGAGGTGCGCTGCTCGCTGGGCAGCTGGCAGCCCGGCGACGACCCCGACCGCTTCTGGCGCGTGCTGCCCGACGGCAGCGAAGCGGTCATCGAATGGCCCGACCCCGGCCAGTGACCCGAAACGACATGCCCCGCCTGTTCCGGAAACAGGCGGGGCGATGTCATTGCATACAGCAAATCAAGTACGCACAAGAAGCTGACGAGCGGCACCACAAACCTCGCGAAAGCCGGCGAGCGAAGGTCAGACCAGGCAAAAATCGACGAAAAGACGGAGTTTACTTTAGTAAATGAGTACTTTAAGTCGATTTTTAACGCAGTATGACCGAGCGCAGCCGCTTTTCTCCGCCTAAGTAATCACGGTGACGTCGTCGGCCTGCAACCCCCTCTCATTCTCTATCACGTAGTAACGCACCTTCTGGCCCTCGGCCAGGGTCCGATGCCCGCGGCCGCGAATGGCGCGAAAGTGGACGAAGACATCCTCCCCGCTGTCACGCTTGATGAAGCCATATCCCTTGTTGACATTGAACCATTTGACTTCGCCGATCTCGCGGTCGTCATTCTCGACATCGGCGATGGCGGCAAGCTGCGGACTCACGCCGTGCACGAACAGCGTGGCAGCCAGCAGCAACAGGAAGACGGCTGCCAGCGTGGCGAGATAAACCACTGTGAGGCCGCCGACTTCCAGGGTGGCAAGAAGCTGACGCGACATATCGCCGCCGGTGAAATAGATGAACAGGGCAATCAGCAGTGGCGCCGGAGCGGCTAGCAGCAGACTGACGAGAGTGCAACGAAACATAACCTTGCGATTCATGGATCCGTAATGCTCACTTGTTGTGGTGAAATGTTGTAGGTAAAGCGACGCAACAGGTTGTCAGATGACGATACGCCATACAGCCACATCGCCCGACGAAGGTGTCAAGATGAACAGAGACACACAGCGCAACGATTCTAGCATGAGCCCCGAGGAGACGTCCGCCTGGCTGTTATCGCGGCTGGAGGCGCTGGAAAGCCGCATTGCGCACCAGGAGCACTGGCTGGATACACTGGACGAAGCCGTGGCGGCACAGGAGAAGCGCCTGATGCAGCTGGAGAGGATCAACGGCGTGATGCAGCAGAAGCTGCGCGACCAGCAGCAGGCGCTGCAGGAGATCGATATGGCGGCACCGTCACCACAGGACGAGGTGCCACCGCATTATTGATGGCGTATCGATAGTGACAGGCCCGCGCCGTGTCGCTTCCCGAGGCTAGCTCGCGCCTTTACCGGCGTCAGGGTTACGCGGAGGCGCTGTGAACCCATCCTTGGGCGCTACTTTTGCCCTGCTTCGCTCCCGCATCCTGCTCCGCTCGCAGGACCGGGGCTGGCCATCGATGGCCAGCCCGTTCGGAGCATTGCTCCTCACCCATGGCAAAAGACTTCCGCTACACCCTGACCCCGGCGGCGCTCGCCACCAGCAAAGCGCCACAGACCCCGGAAGGGGAAATGTTCAGACGAGTTCGTCCAGGTAACGCTCGGCGTCCAGCGCCGCCATGCAGCCGGTACCGGCAGAGGTGACCGCCTGGCGATAGACGTGATCCATCACGTCCCCGGCAGCAAAAACGCCCGGCACGCTGGTGGCGGTGGCGTTGCCCGCCAGGCCCGACTGCACCTTGATGTAGCCGCCGGCCATGTCCAGCTGTCCCTCGAAGATGCCCGTATTGGGGCTATGGCCGATGGCAATGAACAGGCCCGGCGCGACGATCTCCTTGGTGCTGCCGTCCTGGGTGGACTTGATCCGCACCCCGGTGACGCCGGTATTGTCACCCAGCACCTCCTCCAGCACATGGTTCCACTCGAGTACCACGTTGCCGTTCTCGGCCTTCTCGCGCAGCTTGTCCTGCAGGATCTTCTCGGCGCGCAGGGTGTCGCGGCGGTGCACCAGGGTCACCTTCGAGGCGATATTGGACAGATAGAGCGCCTCCTCCACGGCGGTGTTACCCCCTCCCACCACCACGACCTCCTGGTTACGATAGAAGAAGCCGTCGCAGGTGGCGCAGGCGGAGACACCCTGCCCCATGAATTTCTGTTCGGACTCCAGCCCCAGGTAGCGGGCGCTGGCGCCGGTGGCGATGATCAGCGCATCACAGGTATAGGCTCCGTTGTCACCCTTGAGGGTAAAGGGCCGCTCGCGCAGTTCCACCTCATGGATATGGTCGAACAGCACCTCGGTATCGAACCGCTCGGCGTGGCGCTTCATCCGCTCCATGAGCTCGGGGCCCTGAACCCCGGCGTCGTCGCCGGGCCAGTTGTCGACGTCGGTGGTGGTGGTCAGCTGTCCGCCCGCCTGGATCCCGGTGATCAGTACCGGCTTGAGGTTGGCACGGGCCGCATAGACCGCCGCCGTATAACCGGCCGGACCGGAACCGAGAATGATCAGGCGTTCGTGACGCGCTTCGCTCATGGAGAACCTCGCAACTCGCTGGTTAGTGAGACAGGCAGTGTCGACAGCTCGACTCTTTCGGCATGACAGCCATCGGCACGGTACCGCCAGAATCAAGGACGGTCATTGTAGCAGCCCGATATACCGAGTGGCGCATCGTCCCGAATCGATCCGGGCAAAACGTGCCCTGCTACAGTACCTCGTCGTCACGCCCCACCAGAACATCCTCCAGCTCACCATCGAAGGGTGAGACGAGGATGCGCAGTTGAATGGGGGCACAGCAGTAGGGGCAGTCCTCCCAGGTTTCATGACTCCCCTGGGAGGCATCGACCAGCAGCTCGAAGGGCATATTGCAGTAGGGGCAGTGTACCGGCTGGCTGTCGAGCTGTTCTTCATGCATGACGGGGTCTCCCTGGGCGCCGATCCCTCCCCCCGGCGGAACACCAGCGCCACACAACGAACTTTCGTTCAGCATAGAAAGCTTGGGCAGCGCTTGAAAGGGAGGCCTATGATGACCATGTGATAAAGATGAGATCAAGAAAAGGGACCGTTCACTACCGTGACAGGAGGCTTTCATGAGCCGTGACGAGATACCGGATACCCGGCAGACGCTGGTTGCTGACGGCGCCACCTATCATTACTACAGCCTGCCGAAGGCCGCCGAAGCGCTGGGTAACATCGACCGCCTGCCGATGACCCTCAAAATCCTGCTGGAGAACCAGTTGCGCTTCTCCGACACCGACAGTGTCTCCCGCGACGACCTCCAGGCTCTGGTCGACTGGCAGCAGCAGGGCCGCTCCGACCGCGAAATCGGCTATCGCCCGGCCCGGGTGCTGATGCAGGACTTCACCGGCGTGCCCGGTGTCGTTGACCTGGCCTCCATGCGGGCGGCGGTGGAAGCCCTCGGCGAAGACCCGGCACGCATCAACCCGCTGTCGCCGGTGGACCTGGTCATCGACCATTCGGTCATGGTCGACAAGTTCGGCAATCCCACCGCGTTCAAGGACAACGTCGCCATCGAGATGGAGCGCAACCGCGAGCGCTATGAATTCCTCCGCTGGGGCCAGGACGCCTTCGATAACTTTCGCGTCGTGCCGCCCGGTACCGGTATCTGCCACCAGGTCAACCTGGAGTACCTGGGCAAGACGGTGTGGACCAAGGAGGAAGACGGCAAGCGCTTCGCCTATCCCGACACTCTGGTGGGCACCGACTCCCACACCACCATGATCAACGGCCTGGGCGTGCTCGGCTGGGGCGTCGGCGGCATCGAAGCCGAGGCCGCCATGCTTGGCCAGCCGGTGTCGATGCTGATTCCCGAGGTGGTCGGCTTCAAGCTCACCGGCAAACTCAAGGAGGGCATCACCGCCACCGACCTGGTGCTGACCGTCACCCAGATGCTGCGCAACCGCGGCGTGGTGGGCAAGTTCGTCGAGTTCTATGGCGACGGCCTGGCCGACCTGCCGCTGGCCGACCGTGCCACCATCGCCAACATGGCGCCGGAATACGGGGCCACCTGCGGCTTCTTCCCGGTGGACGAGGAGACCCTCAGCTACCTGCGACTGACCGGCCGCGACGACGACGAGATCGCGCTGGTCGAGCACTACTGCAAGACCCAGGGTCTCTGGCGCGAACCCGGCCACGAGCCGATCTTCAGCGACACCCTGCACCTGGACATGAGCGAGGTGGAAGCCAGCCTGGCCGGGCCCAAACGCCCCCAGGATCGTGTCGCGCTCACCGACATGAAGGCCACCTTCGAGAAGCTGATGGATGGCGGAGCGGGCGAGCAGCCCCCCAGCGAGGAGAGCGAGGAGAAAGGCAAGCTCTTCTCCGAGGGCGGCCAGACCGCCGTCGGCGTCCAGGACAGCTACACACACCACGACAGCCAGCCTGTCGAGTACGAGGGCGAGTCGTTCAATCTCAATCCGGGCGCCGTGGTGATTGCCGCCATCACCTCCTGTACCAACACCTCCAACCCCAGCGTGATGATGGCCGCAGGACTGCTGGCCCGTAACGCCCTGGCCCGCGGTCTCAAGACCAAGCCCTGGGTCAAGACCTCCCTGGCGCCGGGCTCCAAGGTGGTCACAGAGTACCTCGATGCCGGTGGCGTCAGCGACGACCTCAATGCGCTGGGCTTCAACCTGGTGGGCTACGGCTGCACCACCTGCATCGGCAACTCAGGCCCGCTGCCGCCGCCCATCGAGAAGGCGATCGAGGATGGCGACCTCACTGTCGCGTCGGTGCTCTCGGGAAACCGTAACTTCGAGGGCCGCATTCACCCGCTGGTGAAGACCAACTGGCTCGCCTCCCCACCGCTGGTGGTAGCCTATGCCCTGGCCGGCAACGTCCGCCTCGACCTCTCCAGCGAGCCGCTGGGCAAGGACAAGGACGGCAAGCCGGTCTACCTGAAAGATATCTGGCCTTCCCAGGCGGATATCGCCAGCGCCGTCGAAAAGGTCAAGACGGAGATGTTCCGCAGCGAGTATGCCGAAGTCTTCGAGGGCGACGCGACCTGGAAGGCACTCAAGGTGCCCCAGAGCAAGGTCTACGAGTGGTCGGCGGACTCCACCTATATCCAGCATCCGCCCTTCTTCGAGGGCATGGGGCGTCACCCCGACCCCATCGAAGACGTCAAGGACGCCAATATCCTGGCGATCCTGGGCGACTCCGTGACCACCGACCACATCTCGCCGGCCGGGTCGATCAAGCCCGACAGCCCGGCAGGCCGCTACCTGCAGGAGCGCGGGATCAAGCCGGTGGACTTCAACTCCTATGGCTCACGTCGCGGCAACCATGAGGTGATGATGCGCGGCACCTTCGCCAACGTACGCATCCAGAACGAGATGCTCGATGGCGTCATCGGTGGCGAGACCCGCCACGTGCCAACGGGCAAACAGATGGCTATCTACGATGCGGCCATGAAGTATCAGGAAAATGAGACTCCGCTGGTGGTGATAGCCGGCAAGGAGTATGGCACCGGCTCCTCCCGCGACTGGGCCGCCAAGGGCACCCGGCTGCTCGGGGTGCGCGCGGTGATTGCCGAGTCCTATGAGCGCATCCACCGCTCCAACCTGATCGGCATGGGCGTCGTCCCGCTACAGTTCCCGGAAGGCGAGGATCGCCAGTCCCTGGGGCTGACCGGCGACGAGACAGTCTCCATTGATGGCCTGGACGCCCTCACCCCCGGGGGGAAGGTGAAGGTCACGGTGAAAAGCGACAAGGGCGAGAAGAAATTCGAGGCCCTGTGCCGCATCGACACCGCCAACGAGCTGGAGTACTACCGCCACGGCGGCATCCTGCACTACGTGCTGAGGAAGATGATCGGGACGGCCTAAGTAACCGCTGCAACGTCGTCAAACGGCTGCTCCCTCAAGAGAATTAGGCCACACCAGGCTATCTGGGTGGCCTTTTTCTTTCACTGAAACAAAGAATTAGAATGATCGGCGACGGTAGCTGCGATACTCAGGTTTCCAGCTGTTGCGCTCGATAACCTGACGCAGCTTGATGCCGTCGGTCTTGAGCGCGACGCCTTCACCCTGTGCCTGGGCGGCGACATCGAAGGCAATGGCCTTGGACAGTTCGCGGATCTGCGAGAGCGCCGGCAGCAGAGCGCCTTCACCCTCCTTGACCAGCGGCGCTTCCCGCGCAAGCGCCCGGGAGGCGGCCATCAGCATGGCATCGGTGACGCGCTTGGCGCCGCTGGCCACGACGCCAAGACCGATCCCGGGGAAGATGTAGGCGTTGTTGCACTGGGCAATCGGGTAGGTCTTGCCATCGTAGACCACCGGCTGGAAGGGGCTCCCGGTGGCCACCAGTGCCTGGCCGTCGGTCCAGTTCAGAACGTCCCATGGAGTCGCTTCGGCGCGGGAGGTGGGGTTGGAGAGCGGCATGATCAGCGGTCGCTCACAACCGGCATGCATGGCACGCACCACCTCCTCGGTAAAGATCCCCTTCTGACCACAGACGCCGATCATGACCGTGGGCTTCACCTGACGCGCCACTTCGGCCAGCGCCTGTCCGTCCCAGCCCTCGGTCATGGC
>SKVX01000375.1 GCA_007129225.1 Halomonas sp. | reverse complement strand
TCATGGGTCGCCGCTTCGGTGCGGTGGAACAGCTGCAGCGTGGCGATACCGCGAACGCGGTCGAGAAAATGGCCCGCCAGGCGGCTGACCGCGGCAAACTGTGCCTGGTTGAGCCGTTCCGCCCCCATCCCCACCAGCGCCATGAACAGGGGAATCAGGGGTGCCGCCAGCAGCAGGAAGAGTGCGGCCAGCCAGTCGAGCCAAAGCACGACGGCCAGTATCATCACGGGAATGGCCACGGCCAGCCGAAGCTGCGGCAGGAAGCGGGCGAAATAGCCGTCCAGCGCCTCGACCTGCTCCACCAGTTGACTGGCCAGCCCTGCCGTATGGCGAGCACCGGCACGCACCGGCCCCATGGCCGCGAGGTGATCGAGCAGTTCGGCGCGCACCGCCCGACGGATGCGCAGGCTGGCTTCCTGGCCCGCCAGCTCCTGCCCCCACTGGGCCAGGGCGCGGGCCGGCAGCACCGCGGCCAGGGCAAGAAAGCCGCCACCCAGCGACGCGACGCTGGCGCCCTCGACGAGAAGCCGGCTGACGACCCAGGCCAGCAGCAGCATCTGCACGATGGTCAGGGCGCCGACGGCGAAGCCGGCCAGTACCGCCAGCGCCAGCCAGCCCCGCTGGCCGGCGGCGTGGGCCGCCAGCCAGCGGCGAGGCGTCAGGTCAGGGCCCAAGCGCTCCCCCATCGACTCAGTGATACCCTTCGCCAACCCTGACCTTGCCGCGGAAGACCCAGTAGGACCAGAAGGTATAACCCAGCACGAAGGGCAGCACGAACAGCACGCCGATCAGCAGGAAGAGCTGTGACTCGGGCGCCGAGGCGGCGTCCCAGATGGTGTAGTCCGGCGGCACGATCATCGGCCACTTGCTGACCACCAGGCCCAGGTAGGTGAACAGGAACATGCCCAGGGTTGCCATGAAGGGCAGCAATTCGCGCCCACGTTTCACCGACCAGTGAACGCCGTACATGCACAGCAGGGTCAGTGCGGGAAGAATCCAGATCCAGCCGATGTTGCCGAACCAGCGCTCCCAGACCAGCGGGTTCACCAGCGGTGTCCAGATGCTGATGATGGCGAAGATCACCAATACCGCCAGCAGCAGTGGCCGCGTCAGCTTGTAGGCCCAGGCCTGAATATAGCCCTCCGACTTGAGAATCAGCCAGGTGGTGCCCAACAGCGCATAACCGATCATGATGCCGATGCCGGTCAGAACCGAGAAGGGAGTGAGCCAGTCGAAGGCGCCGCCCACGAAAACCCCGTCCTGGGTCTCGAATCCCTGGATATAGGTGCCCACCACGGCGCCCTGGGCAAAGGCGGCGATGGCCGACCCCCAGCTGAACGCTCGGTTCCACATCCGGCGGTTGCGCCGGTCGCGACGGGACTTGAAGCGCAGTTCGAAGGCCACGCCGCGAAACACCAGCCCCGCCAGCATCAGGAAGACACCGATATAGAGCGCCGGCAGGAACACGGAATAGACCAGCGGAAAGGCGCCCAACAACCCGGCGCCCCCCAGCACGAGCCAGGTCTCGTTACCATCCCAAACCGGGGCGACGGAGTTCATCATCACGTCGCGGGCATCCTCGTCCGGTGCGAAGGGAAAGAGGATTCCCAGCCCCAGGTCGAAGCCATCCATGAGCACGTACATCATGATGCCGAAGCCGATGATGAGCGCCCAGATCAATGACAGGTCAAACATTTCCATGTCTCAGCTCTCCGCCTTGGTGGGGTCGTCGTCGAAGGGGGTGCTGGTGGCCGACCAGGGCCGCTTGGGGGTCTCGAAGTCGTCGACCAGCTTCTCCTCCTCCTTGGGCTGCATGCCATAGCGGATGACCCGCGTCAGGTAATAGGTGCCGGCATAGAAGATCACGCCGTAGACCAGCACATACCCGACCAGCGTGAAGAGGGCCATGCCACCGGTCAGCGACGGCGTGACCCCTTCCGCATGGGTCATCATCCCCTGGACCAGCCACGGCGCCCGCCCCGACTCGGTGGTGACCCAGCCGGCCAGTACCGCAATGAATGGCGTCACCGACATCAGCCTGAGGGTCTGCAGGAATGGGCGCGAATGATAGATCCACCCACCCCGCCGCAGATAGAGCCCTACCAGGGAAACCGCGATCATCAGGAAGCCGAGGCCGACCATGAGTCGGAACGACCAGAAAACCAGGGCCACCGGTGGCTGTTCCTCCGGCGGCGATTCGAGAATGCCGGGCACCTCACCATGCAGTTCATGGGTCAGGATAAGGCTCGCCACATAGGGGATGCCGACCTCGAAGCGATTCTGCTGGGCCGCCTGGTCCGGCCAGGCAAACAACAGGAACGGCGCCCCCTCCCGGGTCTCCCAGTTACCCTCCATGGCCGCCAGCTTGGTGGGTTGGTGCTCGAGGGTATTGAGGCCGTGGAAGTCGCCCACCAGCGCCTGGGACGGCGTCAGCACCAGCAGCAGCCACAGGCACATGGAGAGCGCCTTGCGGTTGGCCTCCACGTCGCGGCCGATCAGCAGGTACCAGGCGCTGACGCCGGCCACCACGAAGCCACCGGTGATGAAGGAAGCCATGGCCATGTGGGCGAGGCGGTACGGAAACGAGGGGTTGAAGATTGCTTCGGTCCAGGAGGTGACGCGAAAGACGCCGTTGATCACTTCGACCCCGGCCGGCGTGTGCATCCAGCTGTTGGCGGACAGTATCCAGAAGGTCGAAATGAAGGTGCCGACCGCCACCATGATGGCGGCGAACAGGTGTACCCCCTGGGGCACCCGGCCGCGACCGAACAGCAGCACGCCGAGGAAGGCCGCCTCGAGGAAGAAGGCGGTAACCACCTCGTAGCTCAGCAGGGGTCCCATGAAGTTGGCGGTGGCCTGGGAGAAATTGCTCCAGTTGGTACCGAACTGGAACGACATGACGATGCCTGACACCACGCCCATGCCGAACGCCACGGCAAAGACCTTGGTCCAGAGCTGGGCCAGGCGGTCCCAGGCCGGGTTCCCGGTCTTGTAAAACAGGCCGTGCAATACGGCAATGTAGGACGCCAGGCCGATGGTGAACACCGGGAAGATGGCGTGGAAGGAGACCACAAAGGCAAATTGCAATCTCGACAACAGTAGCGGATCCAGCTCCATGAGCCATGCCTCGTCAGTACTTGAGTTCGAGAACGTCGCAAGGGATGCGGATGCACTCGCTGGTGCTGTTGTGCCTCCGGTGGGGATCCAGCCCGCTTAACCGTGACGCATTCCACCCCGACACCACGT
Organism: Halomonas sp.; assembly: GCA_007129225.1. Taxonomy (GTDB): domain Bacteria; phylum Pseudomonadota; class Gammaproteobacteria; order Pseudomonadales; family Halomonadaceae; genus Halomonas. The sequence continues at coordinate 1,171 of SKVX01000375.1, read as the reverse complement.
CCCGTTAGCCTAGTTCAGAGGCAGGGCGCCATGACGGCGCAATGAAATAACCAAAAGAGCTATTCATATAACGGAACGCACCACCATCTTACTATTATGGAGTCGGAGAGTGAGCAAAAGTTGACGCAGATGCGCGTGTCGTGTTGTCGCAGTGGAATATCAACTGCCGCCACGCAGTACCAGATGGATCATCCAGCCAAGATAGGAAAGATACATTGCCAGCAGGAGCCCCCCCTCCAGCCGATTGATTCGCCCCTGGCGGCCCCGCCAGCCAAGCGCAAAGACCACCATCAATGCCGTCATGACCGCCATGAGGCTCCAGTCCCGCAGCAGCACATCGCTGCTCACCTCGATGGGCCGAATCACCGCGGCGAGCCCCACCACTCCCAGCGTATTGAACAGGTTCGAGCCGACAACATTACCCAGTACCAGGTCGTGCTCGCCCCGCCTCAACGCGCTGACCGAGGAGGCCAGCTCCGGCAGCGAGGTCCCCACCGCCACCACGGTGAGCCCTATGATCAGGTCGCTGACCCCAAAGCCCTGTGCGATGGCCACCGCCCCCCACACCAGGATCCGCGAGCTCACGATGAGCAGCAGCAAGCCGACCAGGGTCCAGACCAACCCGGCCCGCAGCGACATGGGATGCACCGCCAGGCTCTCCTCCGCCTCCACCGCCAGGGCATCGGCGCCGCCCCGGCGGGCCTGCACGATACTCAGCAGGATGAACGCAGCGAGCAGCACGAGCAGCAGGCTGCCCTCCATGCGTCCGATCATACCGCCCCACATCAGCAGTGCCGACAGCAGCGTCGCCCCACCCAGCAGCGGCAGCTCTCGGCGAATCACTCCGGAGTGCACCGACAGCGGCGAAAACAGTGCCACCAGCCCGAGTATCAGCCCGATATTGGCGATATTGGAGCCATAAGCGTTTCCCAGCGCCAGTCCGGGGTTCCCCTGCCCAGCAGCCAGCGCCGATACCATCAACTCCGGTGCCGATGTACCGAAACCCAGCACCAGCATGCCGATCAATAGTGGTGAAACACCCAACCGACGAGACGTCGCCGCGGCCCCATCGACGAAGCGCTCGGCGCTCCATACCAGCAGGACAAGACCGCCGATGACGGCTAGCACGGGTAATAACATTGCATTTCCTCGGGAACATTCAGCAAAAATC
>SKVX01000033.1 GCA_007129225.1 Halomonas sp. | reverse complement strand
GTGAATATGCCTACCTTCGGCTTGTTGCTGTTGTTGCCGAAGGCGCGCTTCTCTGGCCCTTGTTCTTGTTGGCAGCCAGTGTGAGCGCGTCGCGTCCTGGGATCCGGTGCTTCGAGCGCATATTGTTGCTGTTGTTGAAGGCTTCGAAGGGCGGAGCATGTCGGGATGAGCTTGTTGTTATTCTCCCGCTTCCGCATCGTTTCACAGCCCGCCTTGTTGTTGTTGGTGCGGGCTCTGTCTCGCCTGACCGCCTTGTTGTTGTTGTTGGCGCGGGTGACAGCCGGATGTTGTTTTTCTTACCCGTAGATATTGCACGCCACATGCCATGACGTCTATCCGCTTTGAAAAACAGTATGTTATGTCATGCCGTGAGGAGCAGGGAGTCAGTTCACCTCGAGGGTGTTACCCATCTTGGGCCATATCGGGGCAGATTCTGAGTGGTAAGGTAACACCTGGTGCAAAATCCCCGGGAAATCAGCAAAAAAGCGCCGCTGGCCTGTGCCAGGGGCGCTTGGACAAACGTCGTAGATGGTGCTCATGCTGACACCGGTTACGGGTAGCGTGAGGCCGGTCCTGACGGGTCAGGCGCTGCTGCGCCTGGCCGGCTTCTTGCGTGGAATTCCCAGGCGCTGGCGGCGTTCCCAGAGGCACTTGCGGCTGATGCCCAGCTTCTGGGCAAGCTCCGTTTCGCTCATCTGATCCTGGTGCTCGAGAACGAAGTGCTGGAAGTAGTCCTCCAGGGAAAGGTCGTCGCCGCTCTCGTGTTGGTCGCTCTCGGCTGGCTCGATTGCTCGTGACGTCGATTCGGGGGAGGGACGGGCTGAGGTCGATAGCCCCGGTCTCAGCCCCAGGTCGTCGGGGTGGATCAGGTGGCCTTCAGCAAGTATCACGCCACGCTCCAGGGCGTTCTCCAGTTCGCGCACGTTGCCCGGCCAGGGGTAATCCCTGATTTCCCGGCGTGCCGCTCGTGAGAGGCGCAGGCCGGGTCGTTCATGACGACGGCACGCCTTCTCCAGCAGGACATCGGCGATGGTCAGGACGTCCTCGTCTCGATCACGCAGGGGCGGCAGGTCGATCTGCATCACGTTGAGGCGATAGTAGAGATCGAGACGGAATTCACCGGTCTTCGACAGGGCTCGCAGGTCGCGATGGGTGGCGGCGATCAGGCGCACATCGACATGGCGGGTCTCCACCGAGCCGATACGGCGGATCTCCCCCTCCTGCAGCACCCGCAGCAGGCGGGCCTGGGCATCCAGGGGCAGTTCACCGATTTCGTCCAGAAACAGGGTGCCGCCGTCGGCAGCCTCCACCAGTCCGGTGCGAGCGGCGCTGGCGCCGGTGAAGGCGCCTTTCTCATGGCCGAACAGCTCGGATTCGATCAGCGTCTCGGGTATGGCGGCACAGTTGACGCAGATCAACGCGGCTGTGGCGCGCTTGCTCTGCTGGTGAATGGCCCGGGCCACCAGCTCCTTTCCGGTACCCGATTCGCCCTGGATCAGCACTGTGACGTCTGCCGGGGCCGTCTTGCGGATGCGGGTGTAGACGGCCTGCATGGCCTGGCACTCACCGATCATCTGCTGGCGCGAGCCGCCCGCATCGGTGATGTCCGGGGGCGGGGAGCGGTGCGAGGACTGCTGGTGCAGCACCCGGGATACGGTCTCGAGCAGTTCATCGTGGTCGAAGGGCTTGGCCACGTAGTCGATGGCGCCCTCCTTGAGGGCCTCGACCGCCGAGCGCATGCTGGCGTAGCTGGTCATGATCAGCACGGGGACCGGTGCCGCGCTGGCGATTAGTGTGGTTCCTGGCTCGCCTGGCAGGCGCAGGTCGCTGATTACCAGGTCGAAATGCTGGGGATCCAGGGCGAGTGCCTCATCGACCGAGCCGGCTTCACTGACGCGATAGTCATGGCGCTCCAGAAGCCGACGAAGTGCGGTGCGGATGATGGCCTCGTCTTCAACGATCAGAATCCTGCTCATTCGTCTCTTCACCATCCTGTCGTTCGGTGGGCAGCCACAGGCAGATGCGAGTGCCGCACTCATGCCCGGGGGGCGGTGACTCGATCTCGATTCTCCCATGATGCTCGGCAATGATGCTGTAGACCAGCGGTAGGCCCAGGCCGGTTCCTTCACCGGGTGGCTTGGTGGTCGTGAAGGGCTCGAACAGGTGGTCGCGGACTCTGGCGTCGAGCCCCTCGCCTTCGTCGGTGACGGTCACCTTCAGCATGTGGTTTTCCGGCTCAGCGGCGATGACGATGTTGCCGCCCGGCTGGCTGGCGTCGCGGGCATTGCTCAACAGGTTGATCATCACCTGCTGGAGCCGCTGGGCATCGCCGAACGTCTCCAGTTCGGCAGGGCAGAGATTATGGTACCTCACATCCTCGCCCGAGCGCGCCAGCTGTAGCAAGTGCAGCGACTCGTCGGCAACGGCAGCGATGGAGACCGGGGCGAAGCTGGTGCCGCCGATATGACGACCACCATGAGCAAAGCCCACCAGCGAGCCCACGATACGGGAGACCCGATCGGTCAACTGCTGTATCTGGGCGGCGGTTTCCAGAACCAGGGGATCGTTGGTGTCATAGCGCAGGTTCTGGGCCAGCGACGAGATGCCGGTGATGGGGTTGCCGATCTCATGGGCGACCCCGGCGGCAAGCTGACCGATGGAGGCGAGGCGCGCGGCATGTACCAGCTCGTCCTCCAGCCATTTCATCTCACTGTGGTCCTCGATCAGGATCACGGTGCCGCCGCGGACGTCATCGTCGGCCTTGAGCTCGGCCCGGTGCAGGGTCAGGTATCGGGTGCCGCCCTCCAGCGTCACCGCCTGCTTGTAGAGATGATCCTCCTGTTCGGCCCGGCTCAACAGGTCTCCCCAGGGGGCGGGGAGGCCGTCGCGGCGGGCGCCGATCACGCTATTGCCGTCGATGCCGGAGAGCTCGGCCAGGGCGTCGTTCCACATCAGCAGCTCGTCATCGACGCCGAAGGCGCACAGGCCCACCGGCAGCCGGGTCAGGATTCGGCGATGGTAGCGACGTAGCCCATCCAGCTCCCTGGCCAGTCCGGTCAGGCGTGAACGATAGGCTTCCAGGCGGCTCTCGACGAAGTGGATGTCGTCGGTGGGTTCCTGGCCGCCACGCCGGTAGGGCAGGTAGCGGTCGACGATATCCTGGGCCACCGAGGGCCCCATGAGGCCGGAAAGGTTGGCCTGGATTCGGTCGCGTAGTCGGCGCAGCGCATAGGGTCGACCGTCCAGGGGGGAGAGACCCAGGTCGGTCAGGGCTCGCTCCACCTCCCGTTCGGCGACTTCGTCCCCGAGCGCCCGGGCGAGCGGCTGCTTGAATTCCTCGCCGGTGGCCGCCAGCAGGGGCAGGCGCTTGGGTCGGATTACGGCGTCCACCGAGCAGGCCTCGGCGGCGGCGCGCTCGCCGGGTGAGGTGCGGGTGGCCAGCGACACGATGATGAAGGTCAGGCTATTGGCGGCCAGCGAGACCAGGGTAACCACGTACCAGTCCGGCTCACCGGCAAGCACCTCAAGCCCTGGGGGTATCAGTATCAGGGCGGGCAGGGCGGTGAGCAGCGGTAGCCACAGGCCGAAAAGCCAGACCAGGGTGCCGATGGCCAGGCCCGATACCATGCCCTTGCGGTTGGCCCCCGGCCAGTAGAGCAGGGCAAGCAGCCCCGGCAGGCACTGTGCCATGCCGACAAAGGCGGCGAGCCCCAGGGTAGTCAGGTCATGATTGACCCCGACGGTTCGGTAGAAGAGCCACCCACCCAGGATGACCGCGGCGATCAGTCCGCGACGTAGCCAGCGTAGCCAGCGATAGAGGTTTGGCTGGGCTTCGGGGGGGTGAGCGACCAGCAGCACATGGTTGAGAATCATCCCCGACAGGGCCAGGGCGATGATGACCATGGTGGCGCTGGTGGCGGCCAGGCCGGCGATGAAGGCGAGAGCCTGGACCCAGAACGATTCCGAGAGGCCGAAAGCCAGATAGGCGGAGCCGATCAGCTGGTCGCTTCCCAATCGCTGCCCGGCCCACAGGATCAGCGGCACCGGTATCGCCATCAGCAGCAGGAACAGCGGCAGGGACCAGCTGGCCTGGAGCAGGGTATGCCGCGAGAGCGTCTCGGCAAAGGTGATATGGAAGATATGCGGCATCAGCAGTGCCGCGGCGAAGAACAGCAGCAGCAGGGTGCGCCAATGGGCCGGGTCGGGCTGGGCCACCCCCGCCTGATGGGCCTGGCCGGGGCCATCCAGCCAGAGCTGCAGGTCGGCCGGGCCATCGAAGACGACGAATAGCGCGATGCCGCCCAGGGCCAGCATGGCGCCGAGCTTGATGAGCGAGGTGAAGGCGATGACCGTAAGCAGCGTGTCATGCCGAGCGTACTGGTGCCTGTGACGGGTACCGAAGAGCATGGCGAACAGGGCGATCAGGGCACTGAAGGCCAGCGCCAGGAGGGCTGGCGAGGCGGCACCGGTCATCAGGTAGATGGCATCGCCCAGGGTCTGTACCTGCAGTGCCAGCAGGGGGAGTACGGCCAGCAGGCTGATGACCGTTACCAGTGTGCCGACCCAGCGCGAGCGAAAGCGAAAGGCAAAGAGGTCGGCCAGGGAGGAGAGCTGGTAGGTGTGGGTCATGCGCTGGATGGGGACCAGCAGGACCGGCGCCAGCAGGAAGGCGCCGGCCACACCCAGGTAGTAGGCGAGGTAGCCGTATCCCTCGCTGGCGGCCAGCTCCAGGCTGCCGTAGATGGCCCAGGCGCTGGCATAAACCCCCAGCGCCAGAGTATAGACGGCGGGGTGGCGGGTAATGCGTCGGCCGATCCAGCCGCGCTCCACCGCCAGGGCACACAGGAACATCAGCAGCAGGTAGCTGGTGCCCAGGGCGAAGACGCTGGCCAGGCTACTGTTCATCCAGCTTCCTCTTCTGCTCAAGCCATAGCGTCAGCGCGATGAGTATTCCCCAGATGACGAAAGGCCGGTACCAGGCCACCCCCGGGCTGGACCAGCCGCTCATCAACAGCGGCGAGAGCAGGTAGCCCCCGAATACCAGCAGCAGCATGATGCGATAGACGTACACAGCGTGCTCCTCGTTCAGGATGGGTCGGTGGCAGCCATGTCGGCAGCGGCAGCTTGTCGGGTGGCCTCGGGGCGAATACGGTCCACCTCCCAGTGGGCAATGGCCCAGTCGAGCTGCTCGGCAGCGGGGGCGGTGGCCAGCGAATCGGGCGGTGCCTGATCCAGTGCTGCCAGGGCACGATGCAGTAGCGGGCGCACAGCCCTTTCCATCACGGGGAGCGCCGGCGCCAGGTTCTGCTTGGAGAGCTTCTGGCCGTCGCGATTCATGATCAAGGGCAGGTGCAGGTAGCGCGGTTCAGGCAGGCCCAGGGCATGCTGCAACTGGCGCTGCCAGGGCGTATTGTCGAGCAGGTCGAATCCACGCACCACATCGGTGATGCCCTGGTCGGCATCATCGACCACCACGGCCAGCTGGTAGGCCCAGAGGCCATCCTTGCGCTTGAGCACCACGTCGCCCAATTCAACTGGATCGAAGCACTGGGTCCCGAACAGCCTATCCTGCCATGTGACCGGACGCAGCCCCTTGTCGCTGCGCAGTCGCCAGGCCGATGGCTTGTCTGGCTCCCGCACGCCCTGCCGACACCAGCCGGGGTAGGTGGGAAAGTCGCGCCACTGCTTGCGTGAACAGCTGCAGGGGTAGGCGAGACCCTGTGACTTCAGGCACTCCAGGGCGGCGGCATAGGCCTCGTTGCGTTCGCTCTGACAGCGGATCGAGCCATCCCAGTGCAGGCCGAAGGCCTCGAGCTGGCGCAGGATGGTATCGGCGGCCTCGGGAGGGCAGCGTGGCGGGTCGATGTCCTCGATACGCAGCAGCCACTGGCCGCCCGCCCGACGGGCGTCGAGGAAGCTGGCCAGGGCGGCGATCAATGAGCCGAAGTGCAGTGCGCCGGATGGGGTGGGGGCGAAGCGGCCGCGGTAAGGGGTCATGGATGACTCCCGATGAGGGCGGTCGTCACGCAAACGGGCACCCTGGGGTGCCCGTCGCGACAGCAGGGGTGATTTGGCGACTCAGCCGCCGAGCTGCTTTTCCTTGAGCTCGGCCAGGGTCTTGCAGTCCACGCACAGGGTCGCTGTGGGGCGGGCCTCAAGCCGGCGGATGCCGATCTCGACGCCGCAGGCCTCGCAAAAGCCATAGTCGTCCTCGTCGATCTTGTCGAGGGTCTCATTGATCTTCTTGAGCAGTTTGCGCTCCCGATCCCGCGTGCGCAGTTCGAGACTGAAGCCCTCTTCCTGAGTGGCACGATCGGCCGGATCGGCATAGTTGTTCGCCTCTTCCTGCAGGTGGCGCACGGTACGATCCACCTCTTCCATGAGCTCCTGTTTCCAGCCCAGCAGGATCTGTCGGAAGTGCTCCAGCTGTTGCTCGTTCATGTACTCTTCACCCGATGCCGGCTCGTACGGTGTGAATTTCTTGGGCGCTTCCGTTCTCTTGTCTGCTACTGGCATGGGACTGCCTCTTTAACTTTAGTGACTGCTGATCAATACCCGCTCCGATACTCTGCAAGGTATCTCACGCCAAAGGCATGCTTGTTTAGCGGAAAACCGCCGCCTTTGCAATAGCGACCTTGGCAATGCTGGCAAGGGAGCGGCCTGCGCGACGGTCTTGAAAAAGATAGAATCTACCTTGGAAAGCCCGGCGGCGAAAGGTTCCCCGTCAGGCCCGGAAATTTCAATCGGGAGTCAGTCATGTCGTGGAACGCGCGGGTCGATCGTGTTGCCCCTTTCCGTGTGATGAGCCTGCTGGAAATCGCTCAGGCCCGCGAGGCAGCCGGGCACGATGTCATACACCTGGAAGTGGGCGAGCCCGACTTTGCCACGCCGGAGCCGGTGCTCGCCGCCGGCCAGCAGGCGCTGGCGGCGGGGCATACCCGCTATACGCCGGCAGCGGGGCTACCGGCGCTGCGCGAGGCGATCGCAGGCCACTACGCCGAGCACTTCGGCGCCGTGGTGGACCCATCGCGGATTCTGGTCACGCCTGGCGCCTCCGGGGCCCTGCTGCTGGCCAGCCAGCTGTTGGCCGGGCCCGGCGACCGGGTGCTGATGGCCGATCCCAACTACCCCTGCAATCGCCACTTCATGGCCCTGGCCGGCGCCGAGGTGGATGCCGTGCCGGTGGGCCCAGAAAGCGGCTGGCAGCTGGATGTGGCCCTGGTCGAGCAACACTGGCGTGATGACACGCGCCTGGCGATGCTGGCCACCCCCTCCAACCCTACCGGCCATATGCTCGATGGGGCACAGCTCGCGGCGGTTGCCGACAGCGTGGCGGCCCATGGTGGCGAACTGCTGGTGGACGAGATCTATCAGGGGCTCTGCTACGACATCGCCCCGCTGTCGGTGGCCGCTATCACCCCCGATGCCTTCGTGGTCAACAGCTTCTCCAAGTACTTCGGGATGACCGGCTGGCGCCTGGGCTGGTTGTTGGCGCCCGAGGCGGCAGTGGAACCGCTCACCCGCCTGGCCCAGAACGTGTTCCTGGCGGCCTCCACCCCGGCCCAGCACGCGGCGCTGGCTGCCTTCACGCCTGAGTGTCGCGATATCCTCGAGTCGCGTCGTGTCGAGCTGGGGCGTCGGCGCGATGCGCTGCTGAGCGGACTTTCCCGGCTGGGGCTGGCGCCCTCATTGCCGCCCCAGGGCGCCTTCTACCTGTGGCTGGATATCTCCCGCTATAGCCGCGACAGCCAGGCCTTCTGCCGGCAGCTGCTGGAGGAGGAGAACGTGGCGATCACGCCGGGCATCGATTTCGCGCTGACAGGGGGCGAGCATCACGTGCGCATCGCCTTCACCACCGGCATCGCACGCCTCGAGGAGGCCGTGGCCCGGCTCGAGCGCTTCCTGGCGCGCCAATCGTAGCGGGCGCAGCAATTAATCGGAGGTTTTTCCATGGACTATCCCGAGCTGGTGCCCGGCACCCTGCTGCGCCGCTACAAGCGTTTCCTGGCCGATGTGCGCCTCGCCGACGGACGCGAGGTGGTAGCCCATTGTCCCAATACCGGCTCCATGCGTGCGGTGAACGTGCCGGGCTGCCGCGTCTGGTTGGCACCCAGCGACAACCCGGCGCGCAAGCTGGACTGGACCTGGGAGTTGATCGAGTTGCCCCAGCCTGACGGTAGCCTGGCGTTCGCGTCGGTGCATACCGGACGGGCCAACCGTATCGTCGAAGAGGCGTTGCGCGGAGGGCAGGTGGCGTCCTTGGCGGGCTATGCCACGCTGAAGCGAGAGGCGAAGGTGGCGGCGGCAACGGGGACAGGCGCCAGCCGGCTCGATTTCCGCCTGGACGATCCGCTGCGGGGAACCGCCTATGTCGAGGTCAAGCAGGTCACCCTCAAGGAGAGCGATTGCCATGGCTACTTCCCCGATGCGGTGAGCGAGCGGGGGCGACGACACCTAGGGGTGCTGGGGGATCTCGTGGCCCAGGGCCACCGGGCGGTACTGCTGTTCTGTGTCGCCCATACCGGCATCGGCGACGTGGCCGCCGCCTCACACCTTGACCCCGCCTATGCCCTGGCACTGGGCGAGGCAGCGGAACGCGGGGTAGAAATTCTGGCCCATGGCTGCCGGGTGGATTGCCTCGAGGGGGCGCCGCAGTCGATTCAGCTGGCCGAGGCGCTGCCCGTTTCACTCACCCGCCAGCTGGATATGGCCCTCGGCATCGACTGAAATCGCTAGCGGCTCCAGGTGGCGCCCTTGGCAGGGACCGAAGACGCACTCCCCGGTGTCGGGCAGGAACAGGGCGCCGTGCATGGCGCACTGGATCAGTTCCCCGCCCGCTTCGAGAAAGACGTTCGGCGCCGCCTGCAGCGCGACCCGCTGGTGGGGGCAGCGATTGACGAAGGCGCTGATGCGCCCGTGCACCGTCACCAGCAGCACGTCGCGCCCGTCAGGCAGGCGTAGACCCAGTGCCGAGGTGGCGTCGAGCTGAGAGCGTCGAGCGATGATGGTGGTAGGCGCTGGGCTCACCGGTCGATGGTGAATCGCTGGATGAAACCGACCTCGGCGGGTGCCTGGTTGCGGTCGTAGCGTACCTCGAGGTCGAAGCGCATGGGCTCATCCTCAATGATACGGAAGACCGCAACCTGCGACACGCTGTCGCCGGTGCGCAGCGAGCGGAAGGAGAGAGGGGAGGGGGAGCCATCGCCCACTGTGCCGACCTTGCCGCTGACCGGGGCGTTCACCGCCCGCATGGTGCCATCCTCGAGGGCTTCGAGCACGCTGACATTGACCAGCGCCATGGCGGGACTGCGCTGGATGCCATGCTCGGCGGCCACCTCCGCGCTGAGAAAGCTGGTGCTGACGGCGCTGTAGTGCACTTGATAGTCGCCTACCTGTTCGTACTGCTGGGCCTGCAAGGGCAGAGCCAGGCAGAGGAGCAGCAGGCAAGCGATGTGGGCCAGGCTGGTTGGATATTTCATCGTGATTCTCTCTTGTCGCAGCCGGTCTGCGCGCCGGGGCTTATTTCCGCTGCCGGCTGATGCGGAAGATGGCGATTTCGCCGAACAGGTTGGGCCAGAGCCGCGAAGCCCAGTGACCTTCATGATCGCGTATCCCCACGGCCCGGTCAGTGATCGTCAGCCCCTTCTCGCGACACAGGTGCTCGAAGTCGTTGAAGGTCGACAGGTGAATGTTGGGGGTATCGTACCAGGCATGGGGCAGCGTCTTGGAGACCGGCATGTAGCCGCGGATGCCGAGATGTACCCGGTGCCGCCAGTAGGCGAAGTTGGGGAAGGTGATGATGCATTCGTCGGCGACCCGCAGCATCTCGTCGAGCATCCTGTCGGGGCGGCGCAGCGCCTGCAGCGCCTGGGTCATGACCACCAGGTCGTAGGTGTCATCCTCGAAGTTCACCAGGCCCTCGTCGAGGTTCTGCTCGATGACGTTGACGCCCTTTTCGATGCAGGCGGTGATGCCCGCCGGGTCGATCTCCAGGCCATAGCCGCTGACACCCTTGTCCCGGGCCAACGCCTCGAGCAGGGTGCCGTCGCCGCAGGCCAGGTCGAGGATGTGCGCTCCTTTGGGGATCCAGCGGTGAATCAGTTCCAGGTCGGCTCGCATCATGTGCGCTCCTCCAGGCCCAGTTCCCGGGCCGCGCGGGACATGAAGGCGGCGAAGACGGCCTGATAGCGTGGCTCCGGGAGGAGGAAGGCGTCATGGCCGTGGGGAGAGTCGATGTTCACATAGCTGACCGACTTGCCGGCCCGGATCAAGGCGTTGGCCAGCTCCCGGGAGCGGGAGGGGGGGAAGCGCCAGTCGCTGGTGAAGCTGACTACCAGGAAGGGGCTCTTCGCCGGCTTCACCGCCTTGGCCAGGACGCCGCCGTGTACCGCGGCCGGATCGAAATAGTCGAGGGCCTTGGTCATCAGCAGATAGGTGTTGGCATCGAAGGAGCTCGAGAAGGTATCGCCTTGATGCCGTAGGTAGGACTCCACCTGGAACTCCACGCCGTAGCCGAAGTTGAGATCCTCGCTGCGCAGGTCGCGGCCGAACTTGCTGCCCATGGCATCTTCCGACAGGTAGGTGATATGTCCCACCATCCGTGCCAGCTTGAGCCCACGGCGCGGGACCTTGCCGTGCTCGTTGTACCAGCCGTCGTGAAAGTCGGGGTCGGAACGAATGGCCTGGCGTGCCACTTCATTGAAGGCGATGTTCTGTGCCGACAGTTTTGGCGTGGCGGCAATCACCGCCGCATTGGCGATGCGCTCGGGGTAGGCCAGGCTCCATTGCAGTACTTGCATGCCACCCAGGCTGCCGCCGATCACGGCGGCGAAGCGCTCGATACCCAGGCGATCGGCCAGGCGTGCCTGGCTGTGAACCCAATCGCCCACCGTCATCATCGGAAAGTCAGGCCCCCACTGACGGCCGGTCTGCGGATTGACACTGACGGGGCCGGTGCTGCCGTGGCAGCCCCCCAGGTTGTTCAGCGAGACCACGAAGAAGCGATTGGTATCGATGGATTTCCCGGGTCCGATATGGGCGTCCCACCAGCCCGGCTTGCGCTCGTCGGCAGCATGGAACCCCGCGGCATGATGGTGACCCGATAGCGCATGGCAGATCAGTACGGCATTGGTCCGCTCGGCGTTGAGCGTGCCGTAGGTTTCATAGACGAGATCATAGGCCGGCAGCGTCTTGCCGCAGGCCAGCTCCAGTGGGGCGTCGAAGTGCGCCGTCTGTGGCGTCACCAGGCCGACCGAGTCGGCGGGAATCTCGGGCATCGGTGATTCGGCGTCCTGTCGTTGAGGTCCGGTAAGGGTCGACACGGGCTTACAGGCCGACCAGGGCTCCGGCGATACCGGCGGCACGGGTCAGGGCGCCAACCACGATACCATCGATGATGCTGATGGCGATGAACACCACGATCGGCGACAGGTCGATCATGCCCAGCGGCGGAATGACCTTGCGCACCGGTGCCATGATCGGTTCCACCAGCTGCATGACCAGCAATGCACCTGGATGACTCGCGTTGGGGGCCACCCAGCTGAGTATGATCATCACGATCAGGGCGAAGAAATAGATCTTGAGAATCGCATTGGCGATGGCGGCCACCGCGCCGATGGCGACATTGGCTATCGGCGGCATGCCGAAGCCGGCGATCTGCAGGATCACCACGATGCTGATCGCCTTGAGCACGAAGGCGGCGGCCAGGGTCGCCAGGTCGAAGCGGCCCATCACCGGGCCCAGGAAACTCTGGAAGGGGCGGACCACCGGTTGGGTGATCTTCACCACCGACTGGCTGATGGGATTGTAGTAATCGGCCTGTGATGCCTGCAGCAGAAAGCGCAGCATCATCAGAAACAGATAGATGTTGATCAGGGTGTTGACCAGCAACAGGCCAGCATTTCCCATGTTCGGCTCCTTTCTCTCGTGTCGGGGGAGGCCGCCGCAAGCTGCGGTCGGCCTCTAAGCGCTAGCGCTGTGCGAATTCGTCACCCATCTCGCGGGCACGGTTGGCGCAGGCCTCCATGGCAGCGATCATCATGTCGCGCAGGCCCGCCTGCTCGAGGTGCTCAACGGCGCGCTCGGTGGTGCCGCCGGGCGACATGACGTTACGCTTGAGACGAGCCGGTGTCAGCTCGCTCTCCTGGGCCATGCGCGCTGCGCCGAACGCGGTCTGGATCGCCAGGCGGCGGGCCGTCTCGGCGGGCAGGCCCAGTTTCGCGCCGGCCTCTTCCATGGCTTCGAACATCAGGAAGAAATAGGCAGGGCCACTGCCGGAAACGGCGGTGACGGCATCCAGCAGGGACTCCTCATCGACCCACTCGACCAGGCCGACGGCGCCAAGCAGGTCGCTGGCCTGGTTACGTTGTTCGTCGGTGACTTCGGTTGTGGCATACAGCCCGGCGGCACCGGCACCGACCAGGGAGGGAGTATTGGGCATGCAGCGGACCAGTGGTGTGCCGCCACCCATCCAGGCTTGCAGGGTGGCAGCATCGATGCCGGCGGCCACCGAAATGACCAGCGGGCGCTGGCGCTGAAGGGTATCGCTCAAGCCTTCGCAAACTTCTCTCATGACCTGGGGCTTGACGGCCAGTACCACCACGTCAGCGTCTCGTACCGCTGCGGCATTATCGGTATTGGTACGAATCCCGTAGCGTTCATGGATCGGCGCCAGGAAGGCATCGCTGGGAGAAGTGGCAGTAATGCCGGTGGCCGGGTGGCCACTGTCGATCATGCCGCCAATGATGGCGCTGGCCATGTTGCCGGCGCCGATGAAGGTGACTCTGCTGGCCATAGCGATCTGTCCTTTTTCGTTATGAAGCGACCGACCAGATGCCGGTACGCACGACGCTTTGTCTCGTGTTCAGGATGTGCGGTCCCGCTCGCCAAAGATGGCGGTTCCCAATCGTACCAGAGTGGCCCCTTCCGCCACGGCGGCTTCCAGATCGGCGCTCATTCCCATCGACAGGGTATCCAGCGGTGCCTCTGGAAATGTCTCGCGTAATCTCTCCAGCGCCTGACGCAGATGGGCGAAGGGCTCCCGCTGGGCCGATGCCTCCTCGGCAGGAGCAGGAATGGCCATCAGCCCCCGCAGCCGGAGTGATGGCATCGACAGCACGGCTTCTGCCAGTCCCGGCAATTCCTCGAGCATGACCCCGGACTTGCTCGGTTCGGCACTGATATTGACCTGCAGACAGATGTCCAGGGGGCCGAGCTCTGTGGGGCGTTGATCGTTCAGTCGCCGGGCGATCTTCTCACGCTCGACGCTGTGTACCCAGGCAAAGTGCTCGGCCACCTCCCGGGTCTTGTTGGATTGCAGGGGGCCGATGAAATGCCAGACGATACCCTCGAGGTCCCCAAGTTCGCCCTGCTTGGCGAGTGCTTCCTGAACGTAGTTCTCGCCGAAGTCCCGCTGTCCCTGCTCCCATGCTTCCCGGATCATGGCGGCCGGCTTGGTCTTGCTGACCGCCAGCAATCGTGCGTCATCGGCCGGGCGCCCGGCTGCCGCGAGGGCATCGACCAGCCGCGCGCGGGCGGCAGCCAGGGACTCACAGAGAATGAGATTCGTGGTATTACTCACCTGAAGTCCTTCATGTCAAAAGGTCTGGCATACTGGAGTGAACCTTACCTGGGAGCAGGGGAACCGCATGGATATTACCGAACTGCTGGCGTTCTCGGCAAAACAGAACGCATCCGACCTGCATCTGTCGGCCGGTCTGCCGCCCATGATCCGCGTCGATGGCGACATTCGGCGGCTCAATGTGCCGGCGATGGAGGACCGGGAAGTCCGCAAGCTGATCTACGACATCATGGGCGACCGCCAGCGCCGCGACTATGAGGAATTTTTCGAGACCGACTTCTCCTTCGAGGTGCCGGGCGTGGCGCGCTTCCGTGTCAATGCCTTCAACCAGGCCCGGGGCGCCGGCGCAGTCTTTCGCACCATTCCCAGTGAAGTGCTGACCATGGACGATTTGGCGCTGGGGGACGTCTTCCGTCGACTGGCTCTGATGCCCCGCGGCCTGGTGCTCGTTACCGGTCCCACCGGCTCGGGCAAGAGCACGACGCTTGCAGCGATGATCGACTATATCAACGATCACCGCTATGACCATATCCTCACGATCGAAGACCCGGTGGAATTCGTGCACCGGAGCAAGCGCTGCCTGATCAATCAGCGCGAGGTGCATCGCGATACCCACGGCTTCACCCAGGCCTTGCGCAGCGCCCTGCGCGAGGATCCCGACGTGATTCTGGTCGGCGAGCTGCGCGACCTGGAAACCATCCGGCTGGCGCTGACCGCCGCCGAGACCGGTCACCTGGTGTTCGGCACCCTGCATACCACCTCCGCCGCCAAGACCATCGACCGTATCATCGACGTCTTCCCTGGCGAGGAGAAATCGATGGTGCGCTCGATGCTCTCGGAGTCACTCCAGGCGGTGATCTCCCAAACCCTGCTCAAGCGCCAGAGCGGCGGGCGCGTGGCCGCCCATGAGATCCTCATCGCCAACGCCGCGGTACGTAACCTGATTCGCGAGGACAAGGTGGCGCAGATCTACTCGGCGATCCAGACCAGTGGCAATCTGGGCATGCAGACCCTGGATTCGGCCCTGGCCAAGCTGGTCACTGACAATGTCGTGACCCGCGAAGAGGCTCAGGCCCGGGCCAAGGGTATGCTGACGTAGGATCCGCTGATTTAGAGTGCGACAAAAGAAACAGGCAAGGGAGCAGGGACATGACAGCACAAGAATGGTTGGAGCAACTGCTGGGCATCATGGCCCAGAAGGAAGCATCGGACCTGTTGATCTCGGTACAGGCTCCCCCCACCATCAAGATCGCCGGGAAGCTGACCGCGCTGGGCGACCAGCGCCTCTCATTGGCCCAGGTCCGTGAGCTGGTCAATACGGCGATTCCGGAAGGATTGCGTGAGCGTTTCCGGGTCGACCGGGAAGCCAACTTCGCCCTGAGCCTGTCCGGGCTCGGCCGCTTCCGGGTCAGTGCCTTCCAGCAGCGCAGCCAGCTGGCCATGGTGATCCGGCGGATCGCCTTCGACATCCCCCATCTCGAAGAGCTCTCCTTGCCGCCACAGCTGGGTGAGCTGGCCAATCTCAAGCGTGGCCTGGTGTTCGTGGTCGGTGGGACCGGTACCGGCAAGTCGACCACCCTGGCGTCGATGATCCAGCAGCGCAACGAGACGGTGGGTGGCCATATCATCAGCGTCGAGGATCCCATCGAGTACGTCCATCCCCACAAGAAGGCGATCATCAACCAGCGGGAAGTGGGAATCGATACCGAGTC
>SKVX01000421.1 GCA_007129225.1 Halomonas sp. | reverse complement strand
CCAACGAGATCTACACCTTCGTGGCCCAGCCGCTGATGGCGCTGCTGCCGGAAGGCTCACAGATGATCGCCACGGAAGTGGCTTCGCCCTTTCTCGCCCCCTTCAAGCTGACCCTGATGGTGGCGGTATTCCTGGCCATCCCCTACGTACTCCACCAGGCCTGGGCCTTCGTCGCACCGGGGCTCTACGATAACGAAAAGGCCCTGGCCCTGCCGATCCTGGCCTCCAGCGTGGGCCTGTTTTACGCCGGTGCGGCCTTCGCCTACTATGCGGTGTTCCCGCTGCTGTTCCAGTTCTTCACCCAGACCGGGCCGGAGAACGTGGCGATAATGACCGACATCAACCAGTATCTGAACTTCGTCCTCAAGCTGTTCTTCGCCTTCGGCGTGGCCTTCGAGATTCCCATCGCCACCTTCCTGCTGATCGCCTCCGGCGCCACTACGGTGGAGAGCCTGTCGAAGAAACGCCCCTATGTGATCCTGGGCTGCTTCGTGGTGGGCATGCTGCTGACACCCCCGGATGTGATCTCCCAGAGCCTGCTGGCGGTGCCCATGTACCTGCTCTACGAGGTGGGGATCCTGTTCGGCCGCCTGGTTCGCCACCGGCGCCGCAAGGCCTCCGAGGCAGAAGGGGAAACCGGAGAGCGGGACGAACCCTGATCGGCACCGTCTCGCGGCAACGCAGGCCAGCGACACAAACACCGCCCATGAAAATGCCCCCGCCCGAGTCGGTCCGGCGGGGGCATTGGCTTGCGCCGGCTCCTAGAGGTCCATCATCTCGTCGATACGATCGACCAGCTTGAAGATGCCGGTGGCGGCCTCGCTGATGCGGGTAGCCAGCATGTAGGCCGGCGTGGTGACGACGCGGTTCTCGAAGTCGACCACGATATCCTCGACGCCACAGCTGCGATGCAGCCCTCCCATGGCACTGATGGCACCGGAAACTCCCGGGTCGTGCCCGATCGTCACGGCAATTCCCGGGCCCAGCAGCTTCGGCACCAGGGCGGGGGTGATACACATCAGGCCGATGGGCTTGCGTGCCTCATGGAACGGCGAAAGGGCTTCCACCAGCCCCTCGTGAACCTCCATGTCGTTACCCGCCCAGGCGTAGTTGGACAGGTTCTTGGCCGCCCCGAAGCCGCCCGGCAGAATCACGGCATCGAACTCGACCGCATCGAGGTCCTCGAGGGGGCTGATCTCGCCCCGTGCCAGCCGCGCCGACTCCACCAGCACGTTGCGCAACTCACCTTCGGTAACCTCTCCGCTGCGATGATCGATGACATGATGCTGATCCATGTCCGGTGCGAAACAGCGATAGCCGATACCCAACTGGTCCAGCCGCAGCAGGGTCAGGGTGGTCTCGTAGATCTCCGAACCATCCTGCACACCGCAGCCCGACAGGATGACCGCCACCTGTTTGCTCATGCCTTTCTCCTTGTGATGAAGGCGCCTCGAATGAAGGGCTCAGCCTGAAATCCTGAAGCCAATACGTTAGCTGAAAGCCAACACTTTAGAGAGTCGCGCGGGGTGCGACAAGCCACACCTTCCGGCAGCCGGTTGCACTGATATACTCAAGGGCATCGACACGGGGTCGCCAGGACCCGACAGCCGGAGAAGAGCCTTGAGTTTCATGACCACACGCCAGTTTCCCGCCACCCGCATGCGGCGCATGCGCCGTGACGACTTCTCTCGCCGCCTGATGCGGGAATCGACCCTGACATCATCCGACCTGATCTGGCCCGTGTTCGTCCTCGAAGGTGAACACCGTCGTGAGGCCGTGCCCTCGATGCCCGGTGTCGAGCGCCTGTCACTGGACCTGCTCATCGAGGAGGCCCGGGAAGCCCATGGGCTGGGCATCCCCGCCATCGCCCTGTTCCCGGTGGTCGACCAGGCACTGAAGAGTGAGCTGGCCGAAGAGGCCTACAGCTCCAGCGGCCTCGTCCAGCGCAGCGTCAGGGCGCTGAAGGAGGCCGTTCCCGAGCTCGGCATCATGACCGACGTGGCCCTCGACCCCTACACCAGCCATGGCCAGGACGGCATCATCGATGCCAGCGGCTATGTCCTCAATGATCGCACCGTAGAGACACTGCTCAAGCAGGCGCTCTCCCACGCCGAGGCCGGCGCCGACGTGGTGGCGCCCTCCGACATGATGGATGGCCGCATCGGCGAGATCCGCCAGGTGCTCGAGCAGGAGCAGCTGCACAACGTTCGCATCATGGCCTACAGCGCCAAGTACGCCTCCCACTACTACGGTCCCTTCCGCGATGCCGTGGGCTCCGCCGCCAACCTGGGGAAGGCGGACAAACGCACCTACCAGATGGACCCGGCCAACAGCGACGAGGCGCTGCACGAAGTGGCGCTGGACCTGGCCGAGGGGGCCGACATGGTGATGGTCAAGCCGGGCATGCCCTACCTGGATGTGGTGCGGCGCATCAAGGACGAGCTCAAGGTACCCACCTACGCCTATCAGGTGAGTGGCGAATACGCCATGCACATGGCAGCCTTCGACAACGGCTGGCTGTCGGCCGACGAGGTGATTCTCGAATCGCTGACATGCTTCAAGCGCGCCGGCGCCGACGGCATCCTCACCTACTTCGCCAAGCGTGCGGCCCGGTTGCTGGCTGAAGCTTAGCGCTTGAAGGCGGCCAGGTCGTGCGGATCGAATCCATCCACGCGCTCGGCCATGCCCCGCTCTTCGCGCAGGCGCTTGATCTTCTGCCGCTCGGCGATGAGTTCGGCATCGTCATCCATGGTGCGGCCGTTGAGCTCGGCCAGCTGCACCATGCCCTGATGGTAGAAGGTCATCAGGTCGAGTGCCACGTCATTGCCCTGCGCCGCCTCGCGACGCAGGGTGGAAAGATAGCCGCTGACCCGGGAAAGATGGTGCTTTAGCTGCCATACGTAACGCATCTCGGTCATCCAGGGGCGTTCGCGAAGCACGGCGAAGGTCAGGCTGGTGACGATCAGGCCCAGCAACACCCCCAGCGCATTGAGCCAGAGGCTGGAGCCGAATGTGGTGGTCAGCAGTTGGGAAAACACCAGCCCGAAGACGATCAGCTGGGCGGCCATGGCCACGCTGATCAGCCGCGCCTTGCGACGGTAGGTTTCCGGGTCATGGTGCTCGAAACGGAACGGCATCGGTGCCTCCTCTGCTTGGCTCGCGGCGGGAAAGTACGGGATTATCCCGTCATTCACCGCCACGGTACAGGCAAAGAGGTCAGGTCGGCATGGCCAACCAGCCGGATCAAGCCGAGCGAAGCTGTTCCGCTGCCTCCAGCAGCAGCGCCTCGGTGGCCTCCCAGCCCAGGCAGGCGTCGGTCACCGACACGCCGTAGCGTAGGGCCGCGGGCTCGAGAGCCTGCCGCCCCTCCTCCAGGTGACTCTCCAGCATCAGCCCCATCAGCGAGGTCTCGCCGGCCAGGCGCTGCGCCAGCACATCGTGCAGCACCTCGCCCTGGCGGCGATGGTCCTTGCAGGCATTGGCGTGGCTGCAGTCGACCATCAGGCGCGGCATCAGCCCGGCGACTTCCAGCGCCTGGCGACAGGCACGCACCGAATCCGCATCGTGGTTGGGGCCTCCATTGCCGCCGCGCAGCACCACATGCGTGTGAGGGTTGCCGGCCGTCTCGCGCACCACGGGGCGACCATCGGCGGCAAGGGCGAAGTGCTGGTGGGGGTGCGCCGCCGCCCGCATGGCGTCCAGGGCGACCTTGACGTCCCCGCTGGTGGCATTCTTGAAGCCCACCGCCGCCTCCAGGCCACTGGCAAGCTCACGATGCAGCTGGGATTCGGTGGTGCGTGCGCCGATGGCGACCCAGGCCAGCAGGTCATCCAGGTAGGGGGCAAGCATCGGTTGCAGCAGCTCGGTGGAAACCGGCAGGCCGAGCGAGGCGATATCACGCATCAGCTGGCGCGACAGCTGAAGGCCGCGGGCCATGTCGCCGCTGCCGTCGAGGTCGGGATCATAGGCAAGCCCCTTCCAGCCCACCGTGGTGCGCGGCTTCTCCACGTAGACGCGCATCACCGGCAGCAGGCGATCCGATACCCTGGGCGCCAGCTCGGCAAGGCGTTGCGCGTACTCCAGCGCCGACACGGGGTCGTGAATCGAGCAGGGGCCAACCACGACCAGCAGCCGGTCATCATGGCCCTGCAGGATGTCATGGACGGCCTGGCGCTGGGCCTGAATCCGCTCAGCCAGTTGCCGGTCCAGCGGGAGATGGCGACGCAGTTCGCCTGGGGTCGGCAGCGCCATCTCGGTCCGGCTGGTATCGGCGACGAGATCAAGCTCGGCGGGGTTGTCGGGCAGGCGCTCGGCAAGGGAAGAGTGGGCATTCATGGTCATCAACTCCGTGAGATCGGCAAACATCGTGACGTATTCGTGCCACCGGCAATCTCACGGTCGGAGGTGGCGCACTGACCCGACCGCGTAGCGCTAAATCGCCAGCCATAGCCCCAGCCAT
>SKVX01000063.1 GCA_007129225.1 Halomonas sp. | reverse complement strand
CACTCTTGATTGGTGGTTGTGCTCAAGCTCCACAGGGTCCTAATATGACTCCTCTTGAGATACAGTCAATGCAAACAAGGAATTATGAACAACCGAAAGAGATCGTTTTCCCCAGCACAATCTCAGTATTCCAAGACCTCGGATACTCAATAACCTCAGCTGATATACATACTGGCCTAGTATCCGCTGAAAGCTCTGCCGAAAACAACCCCATGCTAACTTTTTGGACTGGCATGTCTCAAGTAAGCCAGACTAGAGCGACCGCTTTTATTGAAGAAATCAGAGGTGAATCTACCGTACGCCTAAACTTTGTTGAAAAAAATGAGACATCCAGCGCGTACGGAAGAAATGATCGAAGAGACACTCCCATTCTTATTTCCGATGTTTACCAAAATGCATTTGAAAGAATTGAAAACGCAATATTTGTCCGCACTGACTAATTAAGAATCTCTTTATCCACGCCATCATTACCTACCAGTTTCCGGATCATTAATTTTCCGGGAGCTGGCAGCATGGAGTGACAACTAATCGTTGGCCATGCCATCCGAGCCGCACAAGGCTCGGTGGAAGCGTTGGCATAGCGCCAATCCTTGCACATGAGCATTATGTAAAAATGCTACGTTCCCCATTCGTTTTGGCGGTGGGTCTGAGAGTTTTGTACTGGCCAGCTGTCGACGGCAATAGGGGGATGCATGCAGCAATGAGGTAGCCAGAAGACCAGCCCCTATGCGGGTTGGCGCCGTCGCCTTTACCTGATGCCCGAGCCCACCGCTCGTGACTCTCCTGGGCTATCGGTCACCAATCGCTTGATCGCCGGTCTGATAATACTCGCCACGGCACTGACCATTCTGGAGACGGAGCCGGTAGTCAGAGCGCTGGCTCCAAGTATCTTCGTTACCGCCGAGACAGTGCTAGCCTTGGCTTTTCTGGTCGAGTACGTCGCGCGTGTGGTCGCGGCCGGCGAAGATCCTCGCTATCGCGGGCTGGCTGGACGCTTACGCTTCATGGTCAGCCCATGGGCGATCATCGACCTCCTCGCTATCTTGCCCTTCTTCCTCACCATGGGGGCAGTCAACGCCTTCGCGTTGCGTCTGCTCAAGCTGATCCGGCTCCTCAGGCTCGCTCGACTGGGACGCTTCCCCAACGCGATCGGCGATCTCTATCAGGCGGTGCGCGGTCGCCGCTACGAACTCACGGTAAGCCTGATGGTGGCGGTGGCGTTGCTGATCGTCACCAGCAGCGTGATCTATGTCCTGGAAGCCAGCCATCAGCCCGAGGCCTTCGGGAGCATTCCCAGGGCGCTCTGGTGGAGCGTGGCCACACTCACCACAGTGGGCTATGGGGATGTGACGCCGGTGACCGCGGCTGGGCAACTGTTTGCGGGCCTGACTGCCATCGTCGGCATCGGCATGATCGCCATGCCGACCGGCATTCTGGCGGCTGCCTTCAGCGATGCCATGCAGAAACGTCGGGAGCAGGCTGAAAGCGACAATAAAGAGTGACAAGACAGGGAGCGGAGAATGGCCTCGCCTCCAGCCATTGGCGCCTAATCTTCATGAGCTATAAAAAAACGCCAGCAGTTGAGTGCGGCGGCGATGCGGTCTTACCCCAGCATCGTCAACGACTGGGGGCTGAAGGAACAGGAAGCCGCCTTGCTTCTTGGCGTACAGGAGTCAACCTATCGTCGCTGGCGCAAGCAACCCACGGCGGCCCATCTCGACATCAACCATCTTGAGCGCATGTCGCTGATCCTGGGAATCTACAAGGCTCTTCAGATCCTGCTGCCACGCGCCGACGCCGCGGATGCCTGGTTACGCCGGCCCAATCGCACCCCCCTTTTCGCAGGCCAGCCACCACTGGATCGGCTGCGCAGCGGCCTGGTGCAAGATCTCTATGTCGTCCGCCAGCACCTTGCTGCGGCTCGAGCTGGGGGCCATGCATGACGTTTACACTGCCAGCTATTGTTTGTGATCCGAATGATGCGTGTGCCGCGGTGCTTCGTCCGCCTACATTGTCGGCCACTTGGCAGGGTAGGCACCTTGGCTATGAGTGGTACGGGGAGCGAATTCGCCATGTCCTCGAGCTGCGACTGGTGGAGTGAGGATTGTTTCGTGGGAAGTAAACCATCGCCCTTTGCTGATGTAATATTGCTATGCCGACCATCGAGCGTGCTTGACATTGTCTGGCACTGTCGCAAAGCTATACGCAACCTACGTATACTATATGAAAGCAACCTTTGTCGAGCTGCCTCCCTTCGAGCGCCATCGATCAACCTACTTCGATGATGCCGACTTTCGTGCCTTCCAGAGTTTCTTGCTCCAGAACCCGGGGGCCGGTGATGTCATCCAAGGAACAGGAGGGCTGCGCAAGGTCCGGTTCAGTGACCCCAAGCGACAGAAAGGTAAACGGGGCGGTGTTCGCATCATCTACTACTGGTGGTTGGGTGGCTCACAGTTCTGGCTGTTCACCCTGTACGACAAGGATTCACAGGATGACCTCACGCCAGCCCAGCGCAAGACCCTGAAACAGCTGCTGGATGCAGAACTCAACGCGAGGGCATGACCATGACAACGGGCCGTAACATTTTTGACGAACTCGTCGAGGGCTTCGATGCCCTGGCAGAAGAGCGCCAAGGCAAGCGCACGCTGCGCTCCCACTCCGTAGAGCTGGCGGAGGTTCCCGACGTCACAGCCAGCGAGCTCATCGAGCTGCGGGAGCGGCTGCATATGTCCCGCCCGGTATTCGCCATGTATCTCCGCACCAACCCCAGGACGCTGGAGAACTGGGAGCAAGGCCGCGCCAAGCCCAATGCCCAGGCCAAGACACTCATCCGGCTGGTCCAAAAGTATCCCGAAACCCTTGAGCATCTTGCTGATCTTGCCTAGCCGCTCGCGCGTCATTATCCATGAGCCAAGGACGCCCACCATTGAGAGCTACGACACCGGAAACCGCACCTTCTCCACCCTCGCCCGAAAGAACGGAAAGTACGCCTCCGTGCCGAAGTGATTGCCGCCATCGACCCGGGTGGGCAGGGTGTAGCCCTCGAAATTGCGGAAGTCGTCGAGGGTGCCGCCGAAGGGCTGGAGCCGCCACTCCTTCTCGGGGTTGGCATTGCTCCAGCGGGTGAATTGCATCCAGCGCGGTCGGCCGTCTTCGGCCACGGCGATCTCTATCGTTTGCTCCAGGGTACCGAGGCCGATGACCGCTCGTGCCTTGTCAGGCTCGTCGGTCGCTTCCCAGCGAACGCCATGCTGCGGCAGCAGTGCCGCCGGGGAGAAGAAGGCGGCCTCCCCTACCACGCGGCCGAACGACGAGCGCAGGTGGTTTTTATCGTCGCCAGCCCAGGCGACAGGCAGCGTGCCGTTGAGCCAGAAGCGCGTCCAGGAGCGGCCGTTGGCCATGCCGTCCGAGCCGCTTAGTTGCATGATTCCCAAACCTGCCCGAATCCGCCAGATAAAGCCGTGCGGTGGGGCGAGTATCTGCCTTGCCCGCATGGGGCGGTAGCCCGGCGCTTCCTTGGTGCCGAAGCCGAGCTCGCCGGTCATGTGAATTTCGCTGACGACATGGAGCGGCACACCCGGGCGATGGTGTAGAGGAAGTAGCGCCGGGCCGCATCGGGCAGGCCTTCCACCATGGCGGGGGCGAACGCCTCGACGGTGGCGGGCGCCTGGGACTGCAGCCAGGCCCAGGCCTTGTCCATCGCGCGGTTATCGGCCAGGCGCCAGGCCTGCATGGCCAGTACGCCTGTGAGTACCAGCATCAGCAGCAGGCCGGCGGCCATTCCCACGTACGCCATTCGGTTTCTCCTGCGTTTCACCTAGCGCTCTTCCTCTCGTCGGTGCGGCGAGCAAACTCAGCGTACTGGGTGGAACGCGAGAGGCGGCTTATAGACCAAAGGTTTCCTTTACCTTCGCTTCGAACGCCTTGTCATCCATCTCCCTGCGCAGTGGCACGAACAGTTCCGCCTCCTGGCCGACCTTGACGGCGATTTCGCTGTCCTCATTCTCGATGATGTCCTTCACCGCCTGTGCGATGGGCTGGGGGTCAGGGCCTTCATTGATGGCTTTGGCCACGATCGGCACGAAATGAGCCACCAGCTCCTTGTAGGGAGAGTCGTCACCGGTAGTTTGGCTGTTGGCGACAAGCCCTTTTTTGACGAAATTGGTGCCAAACAAGCCGGCAAGGACGGAGTGAACCCGTATTCCGAAAGGCGCCACCTCGAATCTCAAGGAATCGGTGATCCCCTCCACGGCGTATTTGCTGGCATTGTAATGCGAGAGCAGAGGCAGCCCCATCCTGCCCAGGAAGGAAGATATATTGACGATAACGCCGCTACCCGCCTTTCGCATATGGGGAAGAACTTCTCTGGTCATCTTGATGAGACCGAAAACATTCACATCGAATTGCTTGAAGATTTCTTCATCGGTGCCTTCTTCAAGGGTGGCAAGAAGACCGAAACCGGCAT
>SKVX01000205.1 GCA_007129225.1 Halomonas sp. | reverse complement strand
TGACGCGCCAACAGGCGGTCGAGGGCGTCGGCGAACGCTTTGCGGTCGGCCTGGCTGAAGGCGGCGGGGCCGCCGGTCTGGATGCCGCTGCTGCGCATCGTCTCCATGAAATCACGCATGTTCAGCAGCGAGCGGATATTCTCCGCGGTGTAGAGCTCGCCGCGCGGGTTGAGCGCCAGCGCACCCTTTTCGATCACCTCGGCCGCCAGTGGAATATCGGCGGTAATCACCAGATCGCCCGCCTCCACGCGGCGCACGATCTCGTTGTCGGCCACATCAAAGCCAGCCGCGACCCGGATGGCTCGAATATGCCTGGACGGCGGCACCCGGATCGACTGGTTCGCCACCAGTGTCAACGGCGTGGCCGTGCGTTCAGCCGCGCGGAAGAGGATCTCTTTGACCACCCCGGGGCAAGCATCCGCATCCACCCAAATCTTCATGTCCGCCCCCTACTGGCAAAAAAATGGCTGAAAGGCGCCGGCCTGAACCGTGCCCCTTTCAGCCATGGGTGTCAAAAGTCAATCTGGTACAGAACGACTGTCCATACCTGCCATCACCGGTGATACTCGCCCGAACGCTCAGGCTGATAGACGATCTCTTCAATGCGCACACGCAGCAGCCCTCCGCCAGGCTTCGGCCACTCGATCTGATCCCCCTGAGACAGGCCGAGCAACGCACTGCCCACTGGCGCAAGGATCGAGATCTTCTCCCCCGACGCATCCATATCCTTCGGATAGACCAGCGTCAGGCTAAACGCCTTATCCGATGTCTCGACCCTGAACCTGACCGTTGAATTCATGGAAACCACCGTCGGTGGCATCTCCTTGGGGTCAACGATCTCGGCCCTGGCCAGCTCGTTTTCCAGCTCTGCCTTTCCAGGAAAGGCATCATCAGGCAATGAATCCAGCAGCGCTTCCAGCCTGTCGGCATCCAGCGATGAGATGACAATCTTTGGTCGTGTACTCATGTTCACTCACTTGCGTTATCGAATCGGTCCACAGCTCTCTCGGAGCACTCCATGACTGCTGGAAGGCCCCATGGAGCTTGTGGAGGCCATAGTGCCCTTGTCGCCAAGAAAAAGGAAGCCGGGCAACATCGAGGACGCCATTTGACATGGCGTCCATTTTCAGGTCGACTTGGCTACCCTTCCGCAGCCTTCGGCGGCACACCGCGCGCCTCACGGCCCAGACACCCAGGAGAAGCAGAAGCGTTGTTCAAATCCATCCTTGTCTTTTACCTCATCATGTTCGTGGTCTCGTTCTTTGTCACAGAACTCATTGTCACCGGCATCCTCGCAACCGCTTTGGTGGCCTACCTTCTGATGTATCGGATCTGGTATCACGCCAGAGTCATGGCCGACACCCCCACCTCGACCATTCGTGCGGCCAGCCAGGGACGGGCCGAAATCATCGGGCGAATTCCACAGGAAAAACCGCTCAAGGCCCCGCTTTCGGGTGAGCCCTGCGCCTTCTGGCGGCTGGAAGTCGTCGTGGAACGCAAACTACGCTCCAACCGGCACCTCCCGTCGCTGAGGGCGATCGCCTACTCCTCGCCGGACTTCATCGAACTGAACGACAATACCGGCTCATGTTTCGTGGCTGTTCAGGAAGCCATGTTCAAGATCTACCGAAACGTCGAAAAACGTCAGATTGTCGGCCGCGGTGCTGACGGGCTGGCGAAACACTTCCCCCAAAAGCTGCGACCCATCATCAACCAGGTGGGGGTAAAGGACTTTGTGGAGCACCGCATTCCCATGGACGCCGACATCTACGCGATCGGCCTCTTTGAGAGCCTGCCGAGCAACAAAACACCCTTTGACAACCTGCAAATGGACAAGCAGATGAGCAGGGTCACGGAAACAGACGACGTTCACCTGCAAGTGGCGAAAGAGACCCGAGAGCAGTTGAAGGCGCAGTGGCGGGCACGGATGCGTCAGCTTGAAGGCGTGCAGTCCGATGACCTGCTGGCCGGCACGCATACGGTCCACACCCTGCGGGCCGACGGCCGGCCCAACCGGCGCTTCGCCCTGATCGTCTCGGATCTCGATCAGGTACGTCTGGCCAAGAAACTGATGTACAAGGTCGTCGTCGCGGCCCTCACCGGCACAGTACTGCTGGGCATAGGCATCATGGGCTGGCGCGACTACCTCATGTAATCGCGCCAGCAGACTGGCTGCGAAGAAACTTACTCAAACGCTTCGGGGCGTAGCCTGCCGAGCAACGCGGGCCCCCGCCCGCCCGGTTCAAAGACAGCAATCTCACCTTCACGAATTTGCAAACGAGGAGAGATATGCAGTCCTCGGGCAACAAGCTGCAGGTTAATGTTGTGACCGACGATGACCGTATTGGTTACCGGCGGCTGCGGCGGCCTATTGAGCATCAACGCCAGCGCCTGGATCAGGCGGTCAACCTGCTGGCGATCCCTCACCGCCGGCACGTTGAAGAGCTCATCCACCACCTCATACTCGCCAAAAGCGATACGCGCGGTATCACGATTGCGACAGAAGGCGCTGCTCAGCACCTGCCCGACCGGTATGGCGTGGCGCTCAAAGCCCGCACCCACACGGCGCGCCTGCTCGCGCCCCGCCTCATTGAGGTTGCGCTGCGTGGCACAATTGGCCATATCAGAGAGATCGCTGTCGCGCTGGCTGTGATCGGTAGCGGCGTGACGCCAGTAGATCACCAGCCCGCCCTGCTGCATCCGTTCGATTAGTTCACCGCTCGTCAGCATAGCGGGCTGCGCCCAGGCAGGGGCAGCCAACAGCGCGAGCAGCAAGGTAAGAAGATAGCGTTGCATGGTATGGTATGGTATACCTTACGTTGATCAGAGAATTAGGCTATCTGGATTACTCGTAGTGGCTCCAAAGTCTGAGAACTTTCACCACCTGTTCGTCTTCAATCACCTGGTAAACCAGACGGTGCTGAATATTGATTCTGCGTGAATAGGCCCCCGCGAGGTCACCAACGAGCTTCTCAAACGGAGGCGGCTTGCGGTATGGATCTTCCGCGATCAGCGCCAGCAGCGCCTGCGCTTTTGACTTGAGGCCGCTGGAGGCCAGCTTCCTCGCATCTTTCTGAGCTTGCCTGGTGTAAACCAACCGCCATGTCACCAGTCCAGCTCTCCATCGCACTCCGCTACGGGGGTATCCATCCCCTCACGAATCGACTCTCGCATACCCGGCACAGAGAGCAGGTACAGCGTCTCCTGAATGGCCGACCAGTCGTCCTCGGCCACCAAGACAGCCTTGTTCCGCTTACCCATAATGACGATTGGCTGGTGAGATTCTGCAGTCTCGTCAATCAATCGATAAAGGTTGCTGCGCGCCTCAGTGGCAGTGATTCCGGTCATGACGCACCTCTTGCGTGTTCAGCTTTTCACCAAGTGTACGCCTTCAAGCACGTACGTCAAGACGAACGCTTCGCATAACGTCAGCTATCAGCCGCGCAAGGTACGAGCATCGGCTGTTCATGTCTGACGGACACCTGAATCCGTCAACGCTGCCCCCGTGCCGCCGACAGGCCATTCCTACACCGGAGCATAGCCGGCTTCGCGTTGATGTCGAATGGCAAGGACCAGCACAGCGTCATGCTCCATCTCGTAGCTGTACAAAGCGACGTAACCGGTCTGTCCGCGCGAGATGATCAGCTCTCTCATGTCGTGTTCAACAGAACGCCCAACCAATGGATGGTTTTCGAGAATCTGTACTGCCTCCGAAATCAGTTCAGCCGTTTCCATGGCCGCGGCCGGCTCTGTTTCGAGGAGGAAATCGGTGAGTCGTTCGAGATCAGCGAGCGCGCGTCGGGAATAGATCAGCTGCGCCAAGACTTGGCCTTTGGCTTGGAAGCAACCTTGCCCTGAGCACGTGCCCGAATGTAGGCATGAACCTCGGACGCAGGGTAGCCCTTACCAGACCTGATGGTTTCGGCCCTGGATGAGGCCGCATCAGAAAGGAACGCTGCTCGCTTTTCTTCCGCTACTGCTGCTGCCCGGATTGCATCAACCATGAAGGCGTGTGGCGTGACACCCTGGTGCTTCGCGGCTGCCGCCGCAAGCTGCTTTACGTCCTCTGGAAGCTTCAATGACGTTGTTGACATGGTGTAACTCCAAGGATGGTGGCACTACGGTAACACCGGATTTGCACGGGGGCAATCAACTTTTTTCGTGACGTTCAACGCCAGCCATAGCCGCTGCGAGCGGTCTTACTGTTGCGTTGCGGGTTATCGCTTGCGCTTGGGGGTGGGTTTGCGCTTGGGGTTAGGCATTCGCTTGCCTTGCGGGCGTTCCGGGCTGTTGCCGGTGCCGGCGGGTTGCCAGGGGGGGACGAGGTGGTCTTTGCCGGGGCCGATGAGGTCGGCGCGGCCCATGCGTTTGAGGGCTTCGCGGATGTCAGGCCAGTTGTTGGCGTCGTGGTAGCGCAGCAGGGCTTTGTGCAGGCGGCGCTGGCGCAGGCCGCGGGCGACGGGCAGGCTTTCGCTCTTTGCGGTGATGCGTTTGAGGG
>SKVX01000028.1 GCA_007129225.1 Halomonas sp. | reverse complement strand
TGCCGATGAAGCCGATCGAGCGCAGCGCGATGGCGATGATCCCGGCAAGTACGCCCGGACCGAGGATGGTCACCAGCAGCATCGCCCAGATCAATGAGTTGATCGAGCGTGACGAGACGATGATCACCAGGGCGAGACTGCGCATCAGCGGATGCGGGGAGGTGTTGCGTGCCGCCAGGAAGGCGACCGGGAAGGCCATGGCGATACCCAGCAGGGTGCCCAGTGTCGCGATGTTGATCGTGTCCCACATCGGTTGCCACAGCCGGTGGGCATAGCTCCACTGCGGCGGCAGCATGCGGCTGAGCAGGTCGCTGCCCTGGCGGCCGGCATCCTCGACGAACACCCACATGGTGTTGTCCGAGATCATCTTCCAGCACAGCAGGAACAGCGAGGCGCCAGCCAGCCACGCCAGGTAGCTTAGCCACTGGGCTCGTGTGGTGCGTAGACGCCAGGTGGGCGTGCCCTGGGGTGTCGTCGAAACGGGCATGATGAGATTCCTCTAGGCGGGCCGGACGCTCACTGAGTCCAGCGGCGCACGTGGCTGGAGCTATATTCACACAGCAGCACAATGCCGATGATGATCAGCAGGATGGCCGCCGAGGTGTCGTACTCGTAGCGGCTGATCGAGGTGTTGAGCGTGGCGCCGATGCCACCGGCACCGACGATGCCGATCACCGCCGACTCGCGGAAATTGATGTCCAGGCGATACATGGAGAGGCCGATGAGGCGCGGCATGACCTGAGGCTGGACGGCGTGATTCATGGTCTGCCACCAGCTCGCCCCGGTGGCGCGGACAGCCTCCACCTGGCGCCAGTCCAGATCTTCGATGTCCTCGGCCAGCAGCTTGGCCATGAAGCCGATGGTGGCGAAGGCCAGCGTGATCATGCCGGCCAGCGGGCCGAAGCCGAACATCACCACGAAGAGGATGGCGATGATCACTTCCTGAAAGGTGCGCGACACCGTGATGATGCCTCTGCACAGCAGGTAGACCGGCCAGGGGGCGATATTGCGGGCCGCACCCAGCCCCACAGGGATGGCCAGTGCCACCCCGATCACCGTGGAGGTCAGCGTCATGGTCAGGCTTTCCAGCAGACCATTGACGATATCGGTGCGCCGGCTGACGAAATTCGGCTGGGCGAAGGCCGAGAGGAAGTTGAGCCCGCGGCTGGCACCCTCGGCGACGCGCGCCCAATTGACGTCCACGGTGGAGAGCGCCAGCACCAGATAGACGACAGCTCCGATGGCGAGCCCCCAGCGCAGCTTGGGATCGGCGATGAAGGGCAACCGCTGCCACTGGCCCTGGCTGGCGAGTCCTTGGCGACTCATCGGGCGCCTCCCGTGGCCAGGTCAGGGGCCAGGCTCGGGGTAAGCGAGGACGGCTTCGCCGAAGGCTGGTGTGCGATAGCCGAAGGGCGCTCCTCCTCCTCCGCGGCCTGTGTGTCCCAGTCCTCTTCGCCATAGATGGTAGTGAGGATCTCGGCGGTCAGCTCGGTGGGTTTGCCATCGAAGACGATTTCTCCGGCCCGCAGGCCGACGATTCGGTCGGCGAACTGGCGAGCCAGCGCCACATCGTGGATGTTGATGATCGCGGCCAGCTCGCGCTCGGCGCATAGCTCGCGAATCAAGCGCATGATCTGGCGCGACGTCTTGGGGTCGAGGCTTGCGGTGGGCTCGTCGACCAGCAGCAGTTGAGGGCTCTGCAGCAGCGCACGGGCGATACCGACCCGCTGTCGCTGACCGCCGGAGAGCGCATCGGCACGCTTGTCCAGCGCGTGTGCCAGGCCGACCCGCTCGAGCAGGCGAAACGCCTCGGCCACGATATCCCGGGGATAACGACGCAGGAAGCTGCGCCAGAAGCCCACGTAACCGAGCCGCCCGGAGAGCACAT
Organism: Halomonas sp.; assembly: GCA_007129225.1. Lineage (GTDB taxonomy): Bacteria > Pseudomonadota > Gammaproteobacteria > Pseudomonadales > Halomonadaceae > Halomonas. Next base: position 2,634 of record SKVX01000028.1, on the reverse strand, counting down.
TTTCCATGACCGTCAGGCGGTCCACCAGGGCGTATTCCTGGAAGATCATCGCCATGGCGCGACGGGCCTTGCGCAATTGCTGCCCGGAGAGCAGGGTCAATTCGGTATCGCCCAGGCGGATACTGCCCTCGCTGGGCTCCACCAGGCGATTGACGCAGCGGATCAGGGTGCTCTTGCCGGCACCCGAGGGGCCGATCAGGGCGAGTACCTGGCCGCGGGGCAGGGCCAGGTCGATATTGGTCAGCGCACGGTCCCCGGTGGGGTAACGCTTGCAGACACCGGATAGCGTCAGCATGAGCATTCTCCGTCATCGATGAACGAAGGCCGGGAAGGTGCTTCCCGACCGGTGCAGATCATGCCTACCTGGCTCAATCGCAGTCGTAGGTGACCCCGTTAGCCTCAGCGATGGTGCGGATGACCTCCCAGTTTTCCTGATAGGTGATGGGAATGAACTGCGCTTCGCCGGAGTTGGCGAACTCGGCCTGCAGTGCGCTGCCTTCCCAGTCGTAGCTGAAGAAGGCGTCCTGGACCTTCTCGACCAGTTCTGGATGAAGGTTGTAGACGTGGCCGTAGGCCGTGGTGGGGAAGGTGTCGGAGGTGTAGATGATGTCGTAGTCACCCTCGTCCACCACGCCGCGGGATATCATGCGACGGGCGACAGAGTTGGCGATGGCAGCGGCATCGTAGTCCTTGTTGACCACGCCGAGGATCGAGTTGTCGTGGCTGCCGGAGAAGGCCGCCTCGAAGTGCTCGCCAGTCTCCAGGCCGTATTCGGAGCGCAGCAGTGCCGAAGGGGCGCGATATCCCGAGTTCGAGGTCTCCGAGGTGAACGCCAGGTTGCGCCCCTCCAGGTCGTCGACGGTCTCGATGCCGCTACCGGGGTAGGTGATGATCTCCATCTCGTAGCCGAAGGAGCCGTCCTCGGCGGCCATCATGGTGAAGGGCACGAAACCCGAGCAGTTGACCGCCACCGGCACGCCGCCGGTATTGAAGCCGGCCACATGCAGGCGACCGGCGCGCATGGCCTCCAACTGGGCGGAGTTGGACTGGACTGGGAAGAACTGCACCCGCTTGCCGGTCGTCTCTTCCATATGCTCCAGAAAGCCGGCCCACACTTCGGCGTAGACGGAAGGGTCCTCCACCGGTGTATAAGCGAAGACCAGGGTGTCTGGATCGACCCACTGGGACTCGTCGGTGGGGCTGTCCGCGACCATGTCACCGTCTTCATCGATGAAGCGGGAGGATAGATCGGCACTGGCTTGAAAGGCGGTCAAGGCAAAGGCGCCGGCAAGTGCCGTGCCGATCAGGGTGCGGGGTAGGGTGGCCAGGGGCCGGTTCTGGAGTGCAGTCGTCTTGGGTCGCATCGATCTCACCTGCTGAGCGGGAATGAATGACAGGCGTCATCTTGGCGGCCGCTTGTGACGGTGTCGGGTCAGGGGCGTGTCGATGGGGTGAAGATGGGGTGACGCTTCTTTTAACCGGCCAGGTGAAGGCTCGCCAACGCGAAGGCCCATCCGATGGCCGCCCCGGCTAACACGTCGCTGATGTAATGCAGCCCGAGGCCGACCCGAGACAGGGCGATCAGCAGCGACAGCGGCACCAGAATTGGCAGCAGCCAGGGGGCGTGCGCGGCGGTCAGTATGCAGAACATGACCGCGTGCATGGTATGGCCACTGGGAAAACTGTAACGGTCGCGTGCCGGCTCGCCGCATTGAATGACATTGACGAAGGTGATGAAGGGCCGCTCGCGGCACAGGCGGGTCTTGATCAGTCGGTAGACGGCAAGGGCAATGAGGGCGGTGACGCTGTACTGCAGCAGGCGTCGGTTGCCCAGGCTTTCATGCAACAGCGGCTGAGCGGCGATCAGTGCGACCCAGACCGGCCAGTCTCCCAACTTGCTGGCAAGTCGCAGCGTGGTCAGCCAGGGGCGGTGGAGGCTGAGGCGCGCAATGCGTCGACAAAGCTGCCACTCAAGCAGATCGAGGCGATCAAATAGTGCAGGAGCGCGTGGGCGCATGGGCGGTCTCCCGAGCCTGTTCGAGGAGTGACAGGAAGGTATCGGCAATGGCCGGCCAGTGGCAGCTCAGGGCGCGCAGGCGTGCCGCGCGTCCGAGTCGCGCATAGCGGGCGGGTTGCTGGCAGAGTGCCGTTGCTGCCTCGCGAAAGCCGCTGGCGTCGCCAGGGGGAACGGTCATGCCATTGACGTTGTGTTCGATCAGTTCGGCTGCGGCCGCATGACGAAAGGCAATGACGCCAAGCCCGCTGGCCATGGCCTCGGTTACGACGTTGCCCCAGGTCTCCGACAGGGAAGGAAAGAGAAACAGGTCGGCGCTGGCATAGTGACGCGCCAATTCGCTCGAGGGCAGGAAACCGGTAAAGTGGGCTTGTGGAAGCGATTGTTCCAGCGAACGACGAGCGGGGCCGTCGCCGACGATGACCAAGGCCATGTCTGGCCGGGCATCGAGCATGGCGCGAAAGCTCTCTCGCATCAGGCCGAGATTCTTTTCCTTGGCCAGGCGTCCCACGTGGAGGGCGACGGGCTGGTGCTCACCAACGCCCCACTGGCGACGCAGTTCAGGATCACGGTGCGCGGGGGAAAAGTAGGCTGAGTCGATCCCGCGACCCATCACTGCC
>SKVX01000018.1 GCA_007129225.1 Halomonas sp. | reverse complement strand
GGCGCGACAGTACGGCACGACCGTTCTTGGTGGCCATGCGAGCACGAAAGCCGTGCACACGCTTGCGCTTGAGAACGCTGGGTTGAAAGGTGCGTTTCATAACTCTTGATTCCCACGTGGTGTGTTTGGACGGAACGTCTTACAGGAAATGCCCGGGCTCCTTGCGGGAACCTGGGGAGATTCGGTTCAAGACCGGAAATTGTAGTGACTTCGGGCCTCCGACGCAATTGCCCAGGACACCCAATTTTCAATCGGCGTTCTGCGGCAGCCCAACAATTACTAAATGGTATTTCACTGATGTTGTTACTAATACTGGGGATGTTTTCTGTTGATAACCGTCACAAATCCTTTGGAAACAGGTGTGTGCATCGCAGCATGTCCTGTGGAAAAGCTCTGCTTGGCCGGTGAGGTTCTTGTTGTCTCCCTGTGTGCAATTGTCTCCTTTACCCACAGGCCTCGCCTTCGCCACCAATCCTACCGGGGTTATCCTATTGATCCCGGTATGATTTTCCACAGGGCCTGGCGTCGGTCGCGGCATGTGGATAACCCGGCGGGTGAAGGATACAATGGCCGGTCATGCATCAACCGGATGGTGAGGTCGAGTGTCGCTTGCTCTTTGGCAACAGTGTTTGGATTCCCTGCAGGATGAGCTAAACGCCCAGCAGTTCAACACCTGGATTCGCCCGCTTCAGGCGGAAGAGGGGGAGTCCAACGAGCTGCGTCTTCTGGCTCCCAATCGCTTCGTTCGCGACTGGGTGGGGGATAAGTATGCCAAGCGGATCAATGAGCTGCTGCGCGACCTGGCCCCGGCCAAGCCTCCCAGGGTGATATTGACCGTCGGCAGCCGCCGCGCCGCCGCTCCCAGGCCGCGGGAGCTGGGAGCGCCGGTTTCGGCCAGCCCGCGATCGCCCCTGGGGCCTGCCGTGCATACACCTCCGAGAGGAGATATCGGCGACGAGCGTGAGATCGATCGCCAGCGAGAAGAGGGGCGTTCGGCACGACGAGCCGCTGGTGAGCGGGAAGTTCAGGTCGAGGGGAGCCTCAAGCACAACAGTGGCCTCAACCCCAACTTCACCTTCGAGACATTCGTCGAGGGCAAGTCGAACCAGCTGGCCAGGGCGGCCTCCCGCCAGGTCTCGGAAAACCCCGGCGGCGCCTATAACCCGCTGTTTCTCTATGGTGGTGTCGGCCTCGGCAAGACACACTTGATGCACGCCGTGGGTAATGCCTTGGCCACCCGGCGGGAGAATGCCACGGTTGTCTACCTCCATTCGGAGCGTTTCGTCGCCGATATGGTCAAGGCACTTCAGTTGAACGCGATCAATGATTTCAAGCGTTTCTATCGTAGTGTCGATGCGCTGCTGATCGACGATATCCAGTTCTTTGCCGGCAAGGAACGCTCCCAGGAGGAGTTCTTCCACACCTTCAATGCCCTGCTCGAGGGTGGCCAGCAGATGATCCTGACCTCCGACCGCTACCCCAAGGAGATCAGTGGGGTGGAGGAGCGACTCAAGTCGCGCTTCGGCTGGGGGCTGACGGTGGCGATCGAGCCGCCGGAGCTGGAGACGCGGGTGGCGATCCTGATGAAGAAGGCCGACCAGGCCAAGGTCGACCTGCCACATGATGCGGCGTTCTTCATCGCCCAGAAGATTCGCTCCAACGTGCGCGAGCTGGAAGGCGCCTTGAAGAAGGTCATTGCCGATTCACACTTCATGGGCAAGCCGATCACCCAGGATTTCATTCGCGAATCCCTCAAGGACTTGTTGGCCCTGCAGGACAAGCAGGTAGGCGTCGACAACATCCAGCGTACGGTGGCCGAATACTACAAGATCAAGCTGTCGGACCTGCTGTCGAAGCGCCGCTCCCGCTCCGTTGCGCGGCCGCGCCAGGTGGCCATGGCGCTGGCCAAGGAGCTGACCAATCACAGCCTGCCTGAGATTGGCGATGCCTTCGGTGGGCGTGACCACACGACGGTACTGCATGCCTGCCGCAAGGTTCTGGCATTGCAGGAAGAGAACGCGGATATCCGCGAGGACTACAAGAACCTGCTACGGCTATTGACCAGCTGAACCGCGAGGTTCCCTGGCAGTTGTTGCCGATGACCGACACCTTTTATTCAGGATTAGACGTGGAGCCGACATGAGATTTTCCATTTCCCGCGAGGCGCTGCTTCGGCCCTTGGCACTGGTTGCCGGCGTGGTGGAGCGCCGCCAGACCCTGCCGGTACTATCCAACGTGCTGATACAGGTCGACCATGAGCAAGTGGCGCTGACGGGCACCGACCTGGAAGTCGAGCTGATCGGGCGTACCGCCGCGTCGCTGGTAGAGGTGCCCGGATCGGCCACGGTTCCGGCCCGCAAGTTGATGGATATCTGCAAATCGTTGCCTGACCAGGCCGAATTGCAGCTCAGCCTGGAAGATGGCCGGGCGGTGTTGCGCAGCGGTCGCTCCCGTTTCACCCTCTCGACGTTGCCGGTCGCGGAGTTTCCCAATATCGAGGACACCCAGGGCGATGTTGAGCTGAGTCTGCCGCGCGGGACGCTCAAGCACCTTATCGATGCCACCTCGTTTGCCATGGCCCAGCAAGATGTCCGCTATTACCTCAACGGCATGCTGCTTGAACTGCGCTCGAACCTGGTGCGCACGGTGGCCACCGACGGTCACCGCCTTGCCGTCTGCTCTCGCTCCGCCGAGATCGAGGTCGAGCCGGCCCGCAAGTTGATCGTACCGCGCAAGGGCGTGCTCGAGCTGGTCCGGCTGCTCGATGACAGCGACGAGCCGGTGACGCTGACAGTGAGCGCGAGCCACGTTCGTGCCCACACCGGTGACTTCACCTTCACCTCCAAGCTGGTAGACGGCAAGTTTCCTGATTACGAGCGGGTGGTGCCGAGGGGAGGGGACAAGGTTTTCCTCGCCGATCGCACCGAGCTACGTCAGGTTCTGTCGCGTACCTCCATCCTCTCCAATGAGAAGTATCGCGGTGTGCGCCTGCACCTCAAGGAAGGGAACCTACAGGTCATGGCGAACAATCCCGAACAGGAAGAGGCCGAGGAGAATGTGGCCGTCGAGTACGGCGGCGACGCGCTGGAGATCGGTTTCAATGTGGGTTACCTCATCGATGTACTCAACGTGCTGGATGAGGATCGCGTACAGATGACGCTGGCGGATTCCAACAGCAGTGCTCTGATGGAGGAGCCGGGCGGCGGCGATGCACTCTACGTCGTCATGCCGATGCGTCTCTGAATGGATAGGCGAGACTGTTACCCGGCGGCGTGCACGGCACCGCTGACGTTGCCGGTCGGGCTAACGGCTTGGCGTGCCTGATGTTAATAAATTACTTGAATTTCAACGGCTTGAGAAATCTTCAGGCAGTCGATTTCGAGCCGGGACCCGGCATCAACCTGATTGTGGGTGTCAACGGGAGCGGAAAGACCAGTCTTCTCGAAGGCATCCACGTCCTTGGAATGGGACGCTCGTTCAGGACCCGGCAGCTGAGGAATGCCATCACTCATGATGCGCAATCTATGACGCTCTTTGCTCGCCTCGGCGGAGATCCGGCCTTGCCGATTGGCATTCGCCGTTCCCGCGATGCCCCCGAACTGGAGATTCGCATGGGGGGAGAGCGCGTAGAGCGTCTGTCACAGCTGATCGAAACGCTGCCGCTCCAGCTGGTCAACCCCGATGCATTTCGGTTGTTGGAAGGGCCGCCGGCCGGTCGAAGAGAGTTTCTCGACTGGGGTGTGTTTCACGTGAAACATGGGTTTTTCGATGCATGGCAACGCGCGCGACGCGCCCTCAAACATCGGAATGCATTGCTCAGGCGTGATAGAATGGATGCCAAATCGCTGTCAGCCTGGGAGTATGAGTTGGCCCACTGGGGCGACCGTGTCGATAGCCTGAGAAGCGACTGGATGGCTGATTTCCTGCCTGTCTTCGAGGATACACTGTCGCAGCTACTGGCGTTGCCCGAGCTGACGCTGGGCTACTCCCGCGGATGGGACAAGAAACGCAATCTGCTTGACATTCTCGAGCAGGGGCGGGCGACGGATCAACAGATGGGCTTCACCCAGCAAGGGCCACAGCGGGCAGATCTGCGTATTCGCCTTGGGCGACACCCGGCCGTCGAGGTACTGTCTCGTGGCCAGCAAAAATTGGTCGTCACTGCGCTGAAGCTGGCGCAGGGCAGGTTGCTGGAGCAAACGACCGGCCGGTCGTGCCTCTACCTGGTCGATGACCTGCCGGCGGAGCTCGATGCCAGTCATCGGCGGGTATTCTGTCGGTTGCTGGAATCGATGCGTTGCCAAGCCTTTATTACAAGTGTCGAACACGATGCCCTGGTGGGGCCCTGGCAGTCTCAAACCCCGCTGACGATGTTTCACGTGAAACAAGGCAGTGACGGGTCAGGAAAGCTGGTGCCACAGGCACAGATAGACTTCATGACGGAGTAGTCAATGAGCGAGCAGGCTTACGACTCAACGAGCATCAAGGTACTCAAGGGCCTGGATGCCGTTCGCAAGCGTCCCG
>SKVX01000077.1 GCA_007129225.1 Halomonas sp. | reverse complement strand
GGCACCATCTACCTGCGCTACACCCTCTCCGGTGGCCTGGTACTGCTGCTTGGGGTCGTGGGCATGCATGCGTTGGTGGGGGACGTCACCTTCGGTGAGCGCGAGATGCTGCGCGACCTGGGGCCGACGTATCATCCGCTGCTGATCGGGCTGTTCCTGGTCATGTTGCTGGGGCTGGGAGTGAAGGCCGCCCTGGTGCCGCTGCACGGCTGGCTGCCGCGAGCCATGGTGGCGCCGGCGCCGGTCAGCGCGCTGTTGCACGCGGTGGCGGTGGTCAAGGCGGGTGCCTTCGGCATCGTACGCCTGGTGTACGACGTCTACGGCATCCAACTGACCTTCGAGCTGGGGCTGCTCACGCTGCTCACGGCCTTGTCGGTCTTCACTATCCTCTATGGCTCGATTCGTGCCCTGGCGCAGCAGGAGCTGAAACCGCGGCTGGCCTTCTCCACCATCAGTCAGGTTTCCTACATCGTGCTCGGCATCAGCCTCTTCGGTCCCTTCGGCACCATTGCCGGGCTGGCTCACCTTATGCACCAGGGCCTGATGAAGGTGACGCTGTTCTACTGTGCCGGGAACTACGCCGAAGAATTGGGCATCCATCGCATCGACGAACTTGATGGGGCAGGGCGGCGCATGCCGCTGACCAGTCTGGCCTTCACCGTCGGCGCGCTGGGGATGATCGGCCTGCCGCCGGTGGCCGGCTTTATCAGCAAGTGGTATCTGGGACTGGGCGCCGTGCAGGCCGGCATGCCCTGGGTCATCGGCGTCCTGGTGGCCAGCAGCCTGCTCAATGCCGCCTACTTCCTGCCGATTCTGCACCGGCTGTGGTTCCGCGCCGGGCCCGAGCACGGCAAGGGGCAGTGGCCTGAAGAGCGTCGGTTGGGGCGCTTCGAGACCAGCGGCTGGCTGCTGTGGCCGACCCTTGCCACGGCGGTGTTCAGCCTGCTGGCGGGGCTGCTGGCGGGGCTGCCCTTCAGCCCGCTGGACCTGGCAACGCTCGTGGCCACGGAGGAGTACCTGCCATGATCGCGACGCTGTTGCTGATACTAGCCATTCTCTGGCCCCTGCTATTGATGCTGCGTGGCCCACTGCGGCTGATGATGGAGCAGGATGCGCTGTGGCGGCCGAGCCCCCGGCCGAAACTGCTGGATGCCTGGTGGGCCTCGGCCCCGCTACCGGCCCTGGCGCTGGCGCTATGGCCCGGCGAGACGACCCTGCTGCTGGAGGGGTGGCTGCTCGGCGGCGTGTGGCAGCTAGACGAAGCCCGCCGTCCCTGGCTGCTTTTCTGTGCCCTGTTGTGGGGGTTGGCCGGTATCTATGCCAGGGGCTACCTGGTTGCCGAACAGCAGGCCGCCGAAGCCGGCGATGGCGATACCTTTCGTCGTCTTGTGGGTCTGGCACTACTCTGGCCGCTGACCTTGGCCGGCAACCTTCTGCTGCTGCTGGCCGAGGACATTCCCAGCTTCTACCTGGGCTTTGCGGTGATGACCTTCGCCGCCTACGGCCTGGTGGTCCACGCCGACAACCGCGACGCCCACCTGGGGGGGCGGGCCTACCTTATCATGGCGCTGTTCGGTGAGGCGCTTGTCCTCGGCGGTTTACTGTGGGCGGCGGGCAGTGCGGAAACGCTGACCCTGACCGGCCTGCGCGAGGGCATCGCCGATGCCGGGCATGGTCTGTGGATGGCATCCCTGCTGTGGCTGGGATTCGGCGTCAAGGCCGGGGTGGTGGGGCTGCATGTCTGGTTGCCGCTGGCCCACCCGGTCGCCCCCACACCGGCCAGTGCGGTACTCAGCGGGGTGATGATCAAGGCCGGTCTTGTCGGTTGGCTCAGCGTGCTGCCCCTGGGTGACGCTGCTGCCGGACTCGAGGCGCTGGGTCAACTGGTGGTCGTGCTGGGGCTGGCGGGGGCGCTGGGCGCGGCCCTGTTCGGCATCATCCAGCGCCACCCCAAGGCGGTGCTGGCCTACTCCAGCGTCAGCCAGATGGGCATGCTCACCGCCCTGGTGGGCGTCGGTCTGCTGGAGGCCTCCTTGTGGCCGGGGCTGTCGGTGGCGGTGGTCCTGTTTGCCGCCCATCATGGCATGACCAAGGGGGCGCTGTTTCTTGGCGTCGGTATCAGCGAACACCCGCCCAGGCTGCCTGGTTGGCTGCTGTGGCCGCTGCTGGTGCTGCCGGCGCTGTCGCTGACGGGCGCGCTGGCATCCGGCCTGGCCAGCAAGTGGGCGTTCAAGAGCGCGTTGTACGAGGGAGGCCATGGCGCCCTGGTCACCTGGTTGAGTCTGGCCGCCGTGGGCACCACGCTATTGATGGCCCGGGCACTATGGCGGCAGTGGCACGAGCGGGGGCACAACACCATACCTTGGCTCGGGGCCATGCCGCTGGCCTGGCTGTTTTCGATACTGGCCGCAGCCAGTCTGCCGCTGTGGCTGCCGATTGTCGGCGCCAGTTACCCGTGGCCACCGTCGGGTGAGCTGCCTGGCCTGCTGTGGCCGGTAGGGGTTGGCCTGGCGCTGACCGGCCTGGGTATCTACGGGCTGAAGGATGTCACCCGGCGGCGGCGGGTTGTCTGGCGGCTGATGCCGGGTGATCTCTGGTGGCTCTATGCCGCCCTGGCGAGACGTCTGGGCGCCGGCCTGAAGGCATTTGCCGATGGCCTCGAAACACACGGCTCAGGCCTGCGAGCCAGGCTGGTGGCGCGGGAAGGCGCGTTGATGGTGTGGATCGACGGGCTGACGCGCTACGAGCGACGCTTCCGGCAGCTGGCCGTGCCGCTGATGATCGGGGTGGCGGTGCTGCTGTTGCTGGGGTTCTGGCTGGAGTAGGGCGGCATGCCCGCTCCAGCCAGCAGGTCATGGTGTCAGAGCAGCTCTTCGCCGGCGAGCGCCAGGCGCGAGCGCTCCACGCTTCTCAGGGTGACATGGCTGGCGTGGGCCCAGTTGCTGAAGCGCTGGACCACCGCCGCCATGCCGCAGGTATTGGCGGTGAGGTAGGGGGTGTCGATCTGGCCGACGTTGCCCAGGCAGACGATCTTGGTGTTGCGTCCGGCGCGGGTCACCAGGGCCTTGAGCTGCTTGGGGGTGAAGTTCTGGGCCTCGTCGATGATCAGGAAGGTATCGTTGAGTGTGCGCCCGCGCATGAAGCCCGGCGCTCGGATCTGCACCCGTGAACCGATCAGCGTGCGGGTGGCATCCTGGCTCCAGCTGGTGCTGCCGTCGTTCTCGTCGCGCAGCAGGTTATCCATGTTGTCGTGGAAGGCGCCCATCCACGGCGACATCTTCTCCTCCTCGGTGCCGGGCAGGAAGCCGATGTCCTCGCTCATGGAGATCGGCGCCCGGGTGAAGACGATGCGCTCGAAGCGCTTGGCGTCCAGGGTCTGCTGGAAGGCCGCCGCCAGGGTCATGAAGGTCTTGCCGGTACCGGCGCTGCCGGCGATGGTCACCAGGTCGATGTCGTCGTCCATCAACAGGTTGAGCGCGAAGTTCTGGCGACTGTCGTGGGCATGGACTCCCCAGACGCCGGCCTTGTGGCGATAGTTGGTGAGCAACTGAAGCCGGGCGTGGTTGGGCCCCAGTTCACGGACGATGGCCTCGAAGCCGGCACCGTTCTCGCTGTCGGATACCAGCATGCCCAAGTGCCAGTCGGCGGGCATGCGGCCCTCCAGGCGGTAGAAAGTGTGGTGGTCGATACGCTCGACGGTAACGTCCACCTGCAACTGGCCCCAGGGGCCGTTGTCGCCGGCTTCCGAGTCGGGATAGATGCGAACGCCTTCGAGCATGGCGTCGCTGTCGCTGAAGGCGCGGTCGGTCAGGTAGTCCTCCACCGGTACCCGCAGGGCGGCGGCCTTGACCCGCAGGTTGATGTCCTTGGAGACCAGGATAACTGAGGCGTCGGGGCGCTCATCGCGTAGCCGGCATGTCTCCGCCAGCAGCCGGTTGTCGGGGCTCTCTTCCAGGTGTTCGAGGGACTTCAGCTCGGGATAGCAAAGAAACCGCAGCCGCCCCATCGGGGTGCCGCCGGCACGGGGAATGGGAATGCCTTGCTGGATTTCATCGAAGGAGACCTGATTGGTCAGGTCGGAGAGGGTACGACTTACCTGGCGGGCGGTACGAGCGATCTCGCGCAGGCCGTTCTTGTGCTTGTCGAGCTCCTCGAGCACGGTCATGGGGATGACCACCTCGTGTTCCTCGAACTGATATAGGGCAGCGGGGTCGTGAATCAGGACATTGGTGTCCAGCACATAGAGCCGCTTGGCTTTCTTGTCGAGTCGGACCATCGGGCAACGCTCCTGAGTAGAGGGCACCTCCGACACTGGCCCGCCTGCCTTTCCATCGTCTGACAGTCCGGCATCCTCACTGGCCAGTGCCACTACGAAAGGCTGGTTCCTCCTCTTCAACCGTCTTCCTGACGTTTGACTCTAGAATGGCGTTTTCCTCACCAGCCTGCCACAGGCAGGCTTCAACGATTAGCGTCGTGCCACTCGGATCGGCGCGTCTGATGTAGGCGGTTGGCGTTGATAGCCCGCATGGCCTCGCATAGG
>SKVX01000447.1 GCA_007129225.1 Halomonas sp. | reverse complement strand
GGTCGAGACCTGCTGCCCCTTGGCAGCCTGTCCGCCGGCCTGTGTCGCCAGACTCTGCATCTGGGCCAGCGCGGATTGGATGGCAGGTGAACTCATGGCTCGCGGTCCCCGTTCGGTTGGATCGGAAGTGACGTTCAAGGAATGTTGCCAAGGCTAACAGCTGTCATCATGGGACCATGCTGGCAAATGGCATGAAAAACACGGGCTTTTCCCGCCTTTGGACTCGACGAGGGTTCGCATAATAGCGTTCATCACAGTTGCGCCCGCAAGGGTAGCCGGAATGCGGTGGACGGATGCACGCAATGCCATCTTCGAGTAATAGTTTTCAAACGACGAACGCCGCCTCCCACGGGAGGTGCGCATGAGCGATGGCGCCGCAACGCCGGGTCGTCAGGAGACCTCGTCCAACCCGCCAGCGGGCGCACTGCTGCAGCGCGTCCAGGAACAGATGCGCGGCAATCCGCTGCTCGCGATCCTGATCGGCGGCGCCGCCTCGATCGCCATCGTGGTGGTGCTGCTGATGTGGGCGCGGGAGCCCGATTACCGGGTGCTCTACAGCAATCTCACCGAGGCGGATGGCGGCCGCATCATCAATGAGCTCGAGAGCCGCGGCGTGCCCTACCGCTTCAGCGAAGGCGGTACGGCGCTGCTGGTGCCCGGCGACTCGGTGCACGGCCTGCGCCTGCAGCTTGCCGAGCAGGGCCTGCCCCGGGGCGGCAACGTGGGCTTCGAGCTGATGGACAGCCAGGCCTTCGGGGTCAGCCAGTTTGCCGAACAGGTCAACTTCCAGCGCGGCCTCGAAGGCGAGCTGTCACGCTCCATCGAGTCGCTTGGCCCGGTATCCCGGGCCCGGGTACATCTGGCCATGGCACGCTCCTCGGTCTTCGTGCGGGATCAGGAGCCGGCCAAGGCATCGGTCATCGTGACCCTGGAGTCGGGCCGAGTGATCGGTGACGGCCAGGTCAACGCCATCATCCACATGGTTTCCAGCAGCGTGCCCGAGTTGGCCGCCGAAGACGTCACGGTGGTCGACCAGGGCGGTCGCCTGCTCTCCATGCCTGGCGCCAACCGCCGCGGCCTGGATGCCACCCAGCTCGATTATATCGCCGAGGTCGAGCGCTCCTTCCAGCAGCGCATCGAGAACATCCTGGCACCGATCCTGGGACAGCAGAACGTGAGGGCCCAGGTGGCCGCCCAGATCGACTTCTCGCGCCGCGAGGAGACCAACGAGCGCTTCGGCCCCAACCAGCCGCCCAACGAGGCGGCGGTACGCAGCCGCCAGTCCAGCGCCTCCTACAGCGGCGGCGACGATCTGGCCATGGGCATCCCCGGCGCGCTGAGCAATACGCCTCCCGGTATCGCGCCCTCCCCCATCAATCTGCCGGTGGACGAGGATGGTGAGCTACTCGAGGAAGCCGAGCAGGAGCTGTTGGCACTGAGCAATCTGCGCCAGGACGATGTAATCAACTATGAGGTCGATCGCAACATCGAGCATATCCAGCACCGCCAGGGGCAGGTGCAGCGCCTTTCCGCTGCGGTGGTCGTGGACTATCGCGAACAGCGCGACGAGGAAGGTGTGTGGCAGCGCGTTCCGCTGAGCGACGCGGAAGTTGCCCAGATCGAGCGTCTGGTTCGCCAGGCCATGGGCTTCTCCCTGGCCCGCGGCGATGAAATCGAAGTGGTCAACAGCCCCTTCAGCCGCACCGTGGACGACGCGGAAGTGCTGGAGTGGTGGCAATCGCCCGATGTCCACAACCTGGCACTCACCCTTGGCCGCTACCTGCTGGTGGCACTGGGCGCCCTGCTGGCCTATCTGCTGATCCTGCGTCCGCTGATCAAGCGGCAGACGCAGCAGCCTGCACTGGCCTCGGCGCCGGGTACCGGCCTGCGTGTCCGGGTCGATGACGAGACGCCGGAGGGCATTGACGGTGAGCTGGAGGACGATCTGGCGTCGACACGGACTTACCAGAAGCCGAAACGCAAGCGCAAGTCCTCGGCCTATGAAGACCACCTGGCCGAACTGCGTGAATTGGCCCAGGAGGATCCCCGCATGATCGCCATGATCGTTCGCAGCTGGATGAACAAAGAATGAGCACCGCAAGAGCCATGAGCGGCGTGCGCCGCAGCGCCATCCTGATGCTGGCCCTGGACGAGGACAGTGCGGCGGAGGTGTTCAAGTACCTCTCGCCCAAGGAGATCCAGCAGTTGAGCATGGAGATGGCCGATATGGACCAGGTCTCCCATGAAGACATGCAGAAGGTGATGCAGGACTTCAACGACGAGACCGAAGAGTTCATCGCGCTGAATCTCAACTCCAGCGATCATATCCGCTCGGTACTGACCAAGGCACTGGGCAGCGAACGCGCCACCAGCCTGATCGAGGACATCCTCGAGACGTCGGGCAGCAGCAGCGGCATCGACTCGCTCAACCTGATGGAAGCGCCCATGGTGGCGGAGCTGATCCGCGACGAGCACCCGCAGATCATCGCCACCATCCTGGTCCACCTGGAGCGGCACCAGGCTGCCGATGTGCTCGAGCTTTTCGACGACAAGCTGCGTAACGACGTGGTGCTGCGTATCGCCACCTTCAGCGGCGTGCAGCCGGCCGCGCTGCAGGAGCTGACCGAGGTGCTGTCGGGCATGCTCGACGGCCAGAACCTCAAGCGCAGCAAGATGGGCGGCGTGAGAACCGCCGCCGAGATCCTCAACCTGATGAACTCCAATCAGGAGGAGACCGCCATCGAGACGGTGCGGGCACACAGCGAAGACCTGGCCCAGAAGATCATCGACGAAATGTTCCTGTTCGAGAACCTCATGGACCTGGACGACCGCAGCATCCAGATGGTCCTCAAGGAGATCGACACCAACTCCCTGGTGGTGGCGCTCAAGGGCGCGCCGGAAGGCCTGATGGAGAAGTTCCTGCGCAACATGTCCCGCCGTGCCGCCGACCTGATGCGCGAGGACATGGAGGCTCGCGGGCCGATTCGCGTCTCCCAGGTGGAGGCGGAGCAAAAGTCGATCCTGCAGGTGGTTCGCCGGCTCGCCGACTCCGGGGATATCGTGCTGAGCGGTGGAGACGACACCTATGTCTGATCGCTCGCCCTCGCACCCCGAGCAGTCGGCCTCCTGGCGCCGCTGGCAAATGGGTGAACTGCAGGATGAGAGCCGTCGCAGTGAGGCCGAACACACCGCCAAGCCGGCTGAGGATCCCGCGCGCCAGGAGCGCTTCCGCCGCCAGGCGGAGCTCAAGGCGCTGCGCGAAAAGACCCTGCGGCAGGCCCGCGACGAGGGGTTCAAGGCCGGCTTCGAGGAAGGCCGCGTCCAGGGGCAGGCCCAGGGCCTGGAGGAAGGCCGCCACGAAGCCGAGAAGGAGCTGAAGCAGCGCACCCGCGAGGTACTGTCTCCGCTCCTGCCATTGGCTGAGCAGTTTGCCGATGCCCTGGCGGTGCTCGATGAAGAGGTGGCCAACGAGATGGTCGAGCTGGCACTGGCCACCGGACGCCAACTGGCCGGCGAGGCCTTGAAGGCTCGCCCACGGCAGGTGCTGGAATTGGTCAGGGCGCTGCTGCACACCGACCCGCCGCTGACGGGTCAGCAACGCCTGTGGCTGCACCCGCTGGACCACAAGCTGGTGGAGCAGCATCTCGGCCAGGAGCTGGAAGCCGCCGGCTGGAAACTGCAACCGGACGACCAGCTCAGCCGCGGCGGCTGCCGTGTCACCAGCGCCAGTGGCGAGCTCGATGCCACCTGGGAAACCCGCTGGCAGGCCGTCAAGGCTCAGGTGCGCCGCCGCCGCCCCGCCACAGCCGCAGCGGAAGACGAACAGGAGTGAGCGACATGCCCGAGACCCTGGCACAACCCCGCAATGCGCATCAGGCACGCTGGCAGCAGACGCTGCAGCATGTGCGCGAGCGCGTGGAGACCGTGCCGGGGTTTCGTACCAGCGGTCGTGTTTTACGGGCCACCGGCATGGTGATCGAGGCGATCGGCCTGCGGGTCGCCCTGGGCAACGCCTGCCGCATCGAGCTGGTCTCTCCGGGCAGTAGCGAGTCGCCGCGCTTTGCCGAGGCCGAAGTGGTCGGGTTCGCCGGCGAGCGACTGTTTCTGATGCCGCTCACGGAAATTATCGGCCTGATGCCGGGTGCCCGCGTCTATCCGCTGGGCGATGGGCCCGACCACACGGCTCGCCGTTTTCCCCTGGGCGAATCGCTTCTCGGCCGGGTGGTGGATGGCAACGGCGAGCCACTCGACGGCTTAGGCCCGCTGGACAATGCCCCCCGGGCAGCACTTTCCACCCCACCGCTCAACCCGCTGGCCCGTGCCCCGATCCATGAGCAGATCGACGTCGGCATTCGCGCCATCAACGCGCTGCTCAGCGTGGGCCGCGGCCAGCGCATGGGGCTCTTTGCCGGTTCCGGCGTGGGCAAATCGGTGCTACTTGGCATGATGGCCCGCTACACCGGCGCCGACGTGATCGTCGTGGGCTTGATCGGCGAGCGGGGACGCGAGGTGCAGGACTTCATCGACAACATCCTCGGCGAAGAGGGACGCCGCCGCGCCGTGGTCGTAGCGGCTCCGGCCGACACCTCGCCGCTGCAGCGACTGCAGGGCGCCGCCTATGCTACGCGCCTGGCGGAAGGCTTCCGCGACCAGGGCAAGAACGTGCTGCTGATCATGGACTCCCTCACCCGCTATGCCATGGCCCAGCGCGAGATCGCCCTGGCCATCGGCGAGCCACCCGCCACCAAGGGCTATCCACCCTCGGTCTTCGCCAAGATCCCCAGCCTGGTCGAGCGCGCCGGCAATGCGGAGCGGGGCCGGGGCTCGATTACCGCTTTTTATACCGTGTTGACGGAAGGCGACGACCAGCAGGACCCCATCGCCGATTCTGCCCGCGCCATTCTCGACGGTCATATCGTACTGTCCCGGACACTGTCCGAGGCCGGGCACTACCCCGCCATCGATATCGAAGCCTCGATCAGTCGCGTCATGACTCACATTATCGACGACGAACAGTTGGCCATGACCCAGGCCTTCAAGCGGCTCTTTTCGCGCTACCAGCGCAATCGCGACCTGATCAGCGTGGGCGCCTACAGCCCGGGACACGACCCACAGCTGGATGAGGCCGTCCAACGCTATCCGCTGCTGGAGCAGTTCCTCCAGCAGGGCATTCATGAAAATGCCTCGATCGAGGCCTCTCGACAGGTTCTTACCGAGACCCTAGGAGCCAGGCAATGAGTGCATCGTCACAGCTCGGCATGCTGGGCGATCTCGCCCGGGATGCCCGCGACCAGGCCGGCCAGCTGCTGGCCGGAGAGCGCATGAGCGAACGCCAGGTTGCGGCACAGCTCGACGCCCTCAGCCGCTATCGGCTGGAGTACGCCGAACGGCTGCAGAGTGCCATGCGAGAGGGCATCGATCCCGCCAGCATGCACAACTACCAGCAGTTCCTCGCCTCCCTGGATGCCGCCCTCCAGCGTGCCAGGGACGCACTGGACTCGCAGCAGCAGCGCGTCCAGCAGAGCCAGCAGCAGTGGCAACAGGAGCAGAAGCGCCTGTCGGCCTACGACACCCTTTCCTCTCGCCGCCATGCCGAGCTTCAGAAGCACGAAGCGCGGCGGGAACAACGCAACAGTGACGAAATGGCCGCCGGACGGCTGCTTCGCCAGCGCCCCGAGCGCGACTCGTGATCCGAACCAGGAGATCGCAATGGATATACAGATGATTCTGTCCGCCCTACCGGGCAAGCCCATGGGCAAGGCCGAGCCGGGTGCCAATGCATCCGACGGCCAATTCGCCCTTGCCCTGGCCGGTGCCGGTCGATCGCAGCCTGACGCCCAGCTGCCTGACTCACTTCCGGAGAGTGTCAGGCCTGCCCTGCCGCCCTCCATGGCGGCCCAGCAGGCGATGCTGCAGGCCCTGAGCGCGAACGACGCGGATCTCGTGGCGGATATGGAAGCGGCGCCCCTGCCCGATACGCTTTCGCTTGCCGACATCATGGAGCGCCTGGCACTGATCGATGGAAATCAGCCGACCGAGGCTCGTCCGCTAACCGATGCCACTGCCCCGCAAACGATAGCCCCGCAGGCAGCGACAGCAGAGCCTGCCTCGCCAGCCGATAACGCCGTTGCCGCTCTGGCAACGGCCGATGCGCTGCGCCAGGCCGCCGGCGAACCTGCACGGGCACCGGAAACACGCCCAGCGGGCGCAGCCGATGCCGTGTTGAATACGGCTCAGTTGCTATCCCAGCAGGCCGGTAACGGCAACGCCGAGGTTACGCCCCGTTTGGCGCTGTTCGCTCAACTGGATACCGGTGCCGCCGAGCGGCCGCTGCGCTCCGCCGAACCGGCACGCTCGGCTGATACGGCTTCAGCCCCTCAGCTGAATGTTGGCGAACTACGCGGCATGCCCCCAGAGGCCCCGCGTGCTGCCATGGGAAGTATCGAGCCTACCGCGCCGAGCCTGCAGACAACCCCCCAGCCCGGCGGCACGGCGACCCAGGCCATGCCCGCACCGCCAACGCCCGCCCAGGCCAGCCTGCCCTCCCCGGTGCAGAGCCAGGCCTGGACCGGCCAGCTCGGCCAGCAGCTGGTGCAGTTCGCCCGCCAGGGTGGCGAGCAGCAGATCGAGATGAGGCTCAACCCCGCCGAGCTGGGCCCGCTGTCGGTCACCCTGAAGATGACCGAGCAGGGGGCGCAGGCGCAGTTCCTCTCGGCCCATGCACAGGTCCGCCAGGTACTCGAGCAGGCCATTCCGCAGCTGCGGGAGGCACTGGCCGAGCAGGGTATCTCCCTGGGGGAGACCTCGGTCGGCGAACAGCGCCACCAGGAGGGCCAGGCCTTTGCCAACCAGGAGAACCCACGGGGCAACGGCGCCAATGAGGACGAAGCACCAGGGCTTTCCGCCGCCGATATCGGCATGGCAGAGAGTGCGACTGGCGTCAGCCTGGATGGTCGGGTCAATCTCTACGCCTGAGACAAATCGCCAAGATAGGGCCGTTCGCGCGGTCTGTTCCTTTCATCATGACCCGCGCGATTTCCGCATACTGCCCTTTTCCGGCTGGACAAACACTTCACGATAGGCAAGGCAATGGCGAAATCGACGGGTGGCTCATCCAAGCTCCTGTGGCTGATGATACTGCTGGTACTGATGTCCACGGCGGCAGCCGGGGTAGCGATCTACCTGGTCATGAGCGACCGGAATGATGGCAGCGGCAATATGCAGGGACAGCAACTCGAGCGTCAGGCGCCGATCTTTCTCAAGATCGACCCCTTCACCGTGAACCTCGCTGACGACGACTTCGGTTCACGCCTGCTCTATGCCGGGCTGTCGCTGAAGGTCGGCAACGAAGAGACCCGGGCGATCCTCCACGAGCACATGCCCCAGGTGCGCAGCCGGTTGTTGATGCTGTTTTCCGGCAAGCAGGCCGGTCAGCTCACCTCACCGGAGGGCAAGCGCCGGCTGAGCGAGGAAGTCATCGCCGTGCTGTCCGACCCCTTGACCCAGCCACAGCCGCCTCTCGATATACGGGACGTGCTGTTCACCGAGTTCATCGTGCAATAACCGGGTGCCCTGGCCGCCATGTCCCAAGACGATCTACTGTCACAGGATGAGATCGACGCCCTGCTGAAGGGGGTCAGCGGAGACGACGAACCTGCCGCAGGCAGTGGTGAGACGTCTCGCATCCGTCCCTACGATCCCGCGTCCCAGCATCGCGTCATACGCGAGCGCCTGCAGGCGCTGGACATCATCAACGAACGCTTCGCGCGGCATTTCCGCATGGGGCTGTTCAACCTGCTGCGCCGTAGCGCGGACATCACGGTGGACTCGGTACGCTACCAGAGCTACAGCGACTTCTCGCGCAATGTGCCGGTGCCGACCAACATCAATATTATTGCCATGAAGCCGCTGCGCGGCTCGGCGCTGATCGTGTTTCCCCCCAACCTGGTATTCATGGTGGTGGACAACCTGTTCGGCGGCGACGGGCGATTCCTGACCAAGTCCGAGGGGCGGGAATTCACCAATACCGAGCAGCGCATCATTCAGCGCCTGCTGCGGCTGGCCATCGAGGCCTACGAGGAGTCGTGGAAGTCGGTCTATCCGCTGGAGATCCAGTACCTGCGCTCGGAAATGCAGTCGAAGTTCGCCAATATCACGAACTCGCCCAACGAAATCGTGGTGAATACCAGCTTCAATATCGAAGTCGGCAATCTCTCCAGCAACTTCCAGATCTGCATTCCCTACTCGATGGTCGAGCCGGTGCGGGACCTGCTGGCCAACCCGCTCAACGACAGCCATCACGATCAGGACGGCACTTGGTCGAAGCGCATGGCCGGAGAGATCCGCCACTCCGAGGTGGAGCTCATCGCCAATTTTGCCGATGTTCCCAGCCGCATCGCCCACGTGATGGCGCTGAAGGTCGGGGACGTACTGACGTTGGAGCTTCCGGAAACCGTACTCGCCAGTGTGGATGGCGTTCCGGTCATGGAGTGCGACTACGGCAGCCAGCACGAACAGCGCGCGCTGCGTGTCATTCGCATCATCGATCATGGTGCGCAGAACTCAGTTTCACCTGATGCCTTCCGGAAGGGCGCTGCGCCTCAAGCCAAGGAATCCAAGCATGACTGATCCCAAGAAGCCCGATCAGAATATTCCCGACGACGACCCCTGGGCCGAAGCCATGGCCGAACAGGAGGCCGCGGAAAAAACCGCGGCCGAAGACGATCCCTGGGCGGAAGCCATGGCCGAGCAGGAAGCCGCCGAGGGCCCAGCCGGCGACGACGACCCCTGGGCCGACGCACTGGCCGAGCAGGAAGCCGCCGAGTCCAGCGAGCAGGAAGCCGCGACCCAGGCCGTCGCTGCACCGACGGCCCAGGCGGCCGGCGATCGCATCTTCCGCCCGCTGGACAAGGGAAACGAAGCCGGGACGCCGCGTGACCTGGAAATGGTCATGGATATCCCGGTCAAGCTGACCGTGGAGCTGGGCCGCACCAAGCTCACCATCAAGCAACTGCTGGAACTCGCCCAGGGTTCGGTGATCGAGCTCGACGGCCTGGCCGGCGAGCCCATGGACATCCTGATCAACGGCTACCTCATCGCTCAGGGTGAAGTGGTTGTGGTGGATGACAAGTACGGCATCCGGATCACCGAGATCATTACACCTTCCGAAAGGGTTCAGAAACTCAACCGATGAGAGACACTCCCTCCTCCGAGGCCCAGGCCGTCGGGCTGGAGTCACTGGCTGTCGGCGGCGATGCCCTGGTGGGCATGGCAACGCTGGGCAAGACCGCTGCCGCCCTGGGACTGGTCATCGCCATCATCCTGGTCTGCACGGCGCTGCTCAAGCGCTGGGGACCACAGCGTCGTGCCGCCGGTGGCCATCTGCAGGTCGTCGGCAGTACCGTGCTTGGCAGCCGCGAGCGGCTGGTGATCGTGGAGGTCGAAGGCACCTGGCTGGTTCTCGGCGTGGGGGGAGGTCAGATCAACAAGCTGCATGAGCTGGCGGCACCCGAGCGTCCCCGCGAGCCCGAAAGCGTCGAACTGCAGGGAGAGCGTTTTGCCACCCGCTTCGCCCGTGCCCTGAAGCAGAACGCCGGACTGGGGGGCCCCGGCCGGGGAGCGTCATGATTCACCCAGCACTGCCCAATGTCCTGCACAAAGCCCGGCCCACGACCCGGCAGAAGGCCCTGCTTGCCCTGCTGGGGAGTTGCCTGCTGATGGCCATGCCGCTCACGGCCGTCGCTCAGCAGCTCCCCGGCATCGTCAGCCAGCCGCTGGAGGATGGCGGCCAGCAGTGGTCGATCCAGCTGCAGACCCTGCTGCTGCTCAGTGCCATGGCCTTCCTGCCGGCGGCACTGCTGATGATGACCGGCTTCACCCGTATCATCATCGTGCTCAGCCTGCTGCGTACCGCCATGGGTACCCAGGCGACGCCGCCCAACCAGGTACTGCTCGGCCTGGCGCTGTTCCTGACCTTCTTCGTCATGTCGCCGGTTTTTTCCATCGTCTACGAAACGGCCTGGCTACCGCTCACCGGCGACGAGATCAATTTCGACGAGTTCCTGCTGCTGGCACAGCAGCCGTTTCGTGAGTTCATGCTGGCCCAGACCAGGGAGCCCGACCTGGCCCTGTTCGCCCGGCTGGCGGAAATCGGCCCCATGCAGGGGCCAGAGGATGTGCCGCTGCGGATCCTGGTGCCGGCATTCGTGACCAGTGAGCTGAAGACGGCGTTCCAGATCGGCTTCACCATCTTCATTCCCTTTCTGATCATCGACCTTGTGGTGGCCAGTACCCTGATGTCGCTGGGCATGATGATGGTGCCACCGGCGACGATCTCCCTGCCCTTCAAGCTGATGCTGTTCGTGCTGGTGGACGGTTGGCAGCTGATCATCGGCTCGCTGGCGGAAAGTTTCTATATCTAGCGATAAACCCAGTCGACACCCCGCTGTCGGCAAGGAGCGAAGAATGACACCGGAAATGGTAATGGGCACCGCCTATCAGGGAATGCGCGTCACGCTCCTCCTGGCCGGCCCACTGCTGATCACCGCACTGCTGACCGGCCTGACCGTGAGTCTCTTCCAGGCCGCGACCCAGATCAACGAGATGACCCTCTCGTTCATCCCCAAGATCCTGGGCGTCTTTACCGTCCTGGTATTCGCCGGCCCCTGGCTGCTCAAGCTGATCACCGATTTCACCCGCAACCTCTTCACCAGCATACCCAGCATGTTGATGTGAGATCGCCATGGTCGAGGTGACCTTTGCCCAGCTGCACGGCTGGCTGGTAATTCTGCTCTGGCCCTTCGTGCGTATTACCTCCTTCCTGGTCGCCTCGCCGCTGTGGGGCCACTCCAGCGTACCCAACCAGGCCAAGATCGGCCTGGCCTTCCTCGTTACCCTGGTCATCGCCCCGGTGCTGCCCGCCATGCCCGACGTGCCGATCGTCTCCTGGGCCGGCTTCGGCCTGATGGTGGAGCAGGTGCTGATCGGCATCGCCATCGGCCTGGTCATGCACGTGGTATTCGCCGTGGTGCAGGCCGCGGGGGAGTTCATCGGCTTGCAAATGGGCCTGGCCTTCGCCACCTTCTTCGACACCGGCAGCGGCACCAACACCATGATCCTGTCGCGCATCTTCTTCATGATCACGCTGCTGATGTTCCTGGCCCTGGGCGGTCATCTGATGGTGCTGGAAGCGCTGGCCACCAGCTTCCATAGCTTGCCCGTCGGCCTCGGCGCCTTCAACCCGGCGGCCTTCGAGATGCTGGTGCGCTACGGCGGCACCATCTTCATTGCCGGCATGTCGCTGGCACTGCCATTGGTCGGCTCGCTGCTGATCATCAACCTGGCCATGGGCATCCTCAACCGCTCGGCGCCGCAGTTGACGGTATTCAACATCGGCTTCCCGACCTCGCTGACCGTGGGCCTGACCCTGTTGATGGTGCTGATGACCGACATGGGCCGCTTCCTCCAGCGCCTGTTCAGCAACGGCCTGCAGTTCATGTACCAGTTCATCGACATGCTCGCACCCCTGGGGACCTGATCGACCTGGCTTTCCTGCAAGACAAAAAAACCGCCCAGGCAAGCCGGAGCAGAAAAAAAGGCCGGGCAAGCGCCCGGCCTCAAGGAAGCGAAGTCAAACAGCGGTTTTCTCCACCAACGTTGCCACTCCGCTGTCGGAGGAAGCTTCAGCTCACGACTGGAGGCCGAAGGACTCCCCGCGGTGTTGCCGGTATTCGCGACGACAACCGACCTTTCAGCCTCCGCCGGGCGCCTATCGGCGCCAGTCGCGATGGGGACTCGGAGCGCCGAACCGAGCGCTCCAACAGCTGCTTTCTCCACCAACGCCGCCACACCGCTGTCGGAGGAAGCTTCAGCTCGCGACTGGAGGCCGAAGGACTCCCGGCGGTGTTATCCAGCGTTGGCGATCTCTGCCTAGATAGAGGCCTCCCACAATGCAGCCTGTGCAGAGCAGGTTCACGCCAAAGTGAAAAAAACCAAAAAAAGCCGCCCAGGCAACCCGAGGCGGCAAAAAAGACCGGGCGTTTGCCCGGTCTTCAGGGAACATGACATCAGGACATGAGGGTTACAGGAAGTTGAACAGCGACAAGCCCTTCACATCGACAAAGGCCTTCTGCGCCGCCTGCAGGCCGACCTGGCGCAGGCTGTACTCGGCAATGGCCTCGTTGTAGTCCAGGTCCACCAGGTCGGAGAGCGTCTTGTCGTAGTTCATCATGCGATTGCTACCTACGGCGTCGACCACATCCAGCTCGTTGAGGCGTGCCCCCATGGAGGCGCGCACCGTGAGAACGTTATCGAGGCTGTTGTCCAGTTCACGCATGACTGAGTTGATCGTATTGCGGAAGTGGGCACGATTCTCTGGCTGACCCTGCTGGTCCATCTCCAGCACGTCGATGGCGTCTTTCAACGACTTGAACAGGTCCTGGTTGGCGCCTGCGGCATTGGCGGGACGCAGTTGGATCTGGTCGCCGACTTCGGGCTCACCTTCCAGCGTAATGCTGATACCGCCAAAGCTCACTGCCTTGCCGGACTCATAGAGTTCCTCATTGGCAAGCACAGTTGTCGTGCCGTCCACATTGACCGCGCTGACGGAGTAGACGGGATTTCCATCGCCATCCTCACCAAAGGTGAGCTCGAACGGCTTGCCAAAATGCTCGTTACCGGGATCGACACGGCTAGGCCCGGTGAAGGTAACGGAACCTTCATTGCGCACATGGTCCTGCTGGGTACCGATGCTGATAGCCTCGGGCGATGACTGCTCGGCCCTCGCCACGTAACCGGCCCCGCTGGGCACGCTCTGGAAGATCGCCTTGCCGTTATCGGCCACCGGCAGCAGCCGCGAGGCATCGATGCGCTGCTCACGGGTGTTCTCATCACCTTCATACCGCGTGCCCTGAACGCCTTCGCCGGCGGTACGGGCAAAGGGCGGCGAATCGTCGCGATAGCCGCCGAACAGGTAGCGGCCGTTGCCGTCGGTGGCGTTGGCCTGGCCGACCAAGGTTTCGTAGATGCCCCGCAGCTCGCTTGCCACCGACTGGCGGTCGACATCGCTCAGGGTGTCGCTTGCGGCCTGGACCAGCAGCGTCTTGGCGCTGGTCACGGCGTCGCTGACACTGTTGAGGACGCTTTCGGCCTGTGACAGCGAGTTGCGGGCGGAGACCCTGGCATCGGCAAACTGCTGGGTGATGGCCTTGGCCTGGGAAACGCCTACGGCCCGTGACGAGGCCTGGGGGTCGTCGGAGGGGTTGACCACCCGGCGCCCACTGGCGATCTGCTGACCGACCTTGAGGAAGTCGCCCTGCTGACGGTTCATGGACGAGACGCTCTGCTCGAACATGGTGACGGTGCTGATACGCATCGCGCTGGACTCCCTTCGAATCAGTTACGCAGGCCGAGGATGGTATCGAAGACCGTGGAAGCGGTATCGATCACCCGGGCATTGGCGGAATAGAACTGCTGGTAGCGGATCAGGTTGGCCGCCTCTTCATCCAGGTTGACCCCGGACTCCGACTGCTGCACCGCCTTGAGCTGAGCGGTGAGCCCCTGACGGGCCTCGAGGTTGACCTTGACGATATTCGTCTGGTTGCCCACATCGCTGACCATGCCGCCGTACGCCTGGCTGAGCGACGACCGCCCGGCCACCAGCGCCTCGCTTTGCAGGTTCTGCAGCGCCAGGGCGTTGCGGTTATCGCCGGTGCCGGAGGCGGAAACCGTAAGCGAAAAGGTCGCTTCCTCTCCATCTGCCGGGACTTCTCCAACTACGAATTCGATGCCGTCGAGGTTGATACGGTCGCCGGCCACGATACTGACGGTATCGTCATAAGGCTCACCGTTGACGGTGAACAAGGCGGGATCCGTCGGTGAAGTTACGGTGGTGGCTCCGCCGGTCGTTGACAAAGTGAAGTCATGCAAAGGGGCGTTGGCAAAGGCACCGGCCTCGGCACGCAGACCTGAAACAGCAAGGTTTCCCGATGACGCAACGAAACTCCCCGCCGCAATCTTGTCCAGATCGATGATCTGCGACTCCATATTGGCCGTGGCTCGGCGCACCGGCTGCACCTCGAAGCGGTCGCCGTTCGCCGGCGGGCCGCTGAATTCCAGCGTGATACCACCAAAGCTCAGCACGTTGTCGTCCCAACTTACCGCATCAGCCGGGAGCGTCTGGCCATTATCCTTGCGAGTGACCTGTGGCTCACCATCCTGGAAGCGAACTGTGTAATCAGTCGCGCGAAGCTGGTCGATATTCGCCGCATCAAAGCTCGTGTCGATGACTTCCGCAACACCGGTATTGCGCGTGTGGGAGTAGGCCTGGGGCTGTCCGATGCTGAAAAAGTCGCCGCCCTGCTCGCTGTTGAGATCTTGGCCCAGGCGGTGCTGTTCGTTGAAACCGCTGACCAGCGATACGGCCAGCTGGCCGATCTGATTCTGGGTCTTGTCCAGAGTCTCGGCACGGAAGGTCATCAGGCCGCCCAGGGTACCGCCCTTGATGGTGTCTTCGGGCATGGACACCAGGTTGCCGCCGGAATCCTTGTAGCCCAGCACGGTACGCTGCGGGTCGTTGGGCGCATCCATCGCTTCCAGACGGTAATGATTGGTGCCGGCCACCAGGGGCTGCCCATTGGGCAGACTGATGTTGTAGGACTTGCCGTCCTGAATGTTCAGCCGGATATCCATGCGCTCGCTTAGCTCATGTACCAGTTGGTCCCGCTGATTGAGCAGGCTGTTGGGCGCCTCGCCGCTGCGCGCACGGGCCAGGGCGATCTCACGATTGAGGGTCGCCATCTGCTCGGTCATGTTGTTGATCTGGGTGACTTCGTCACTGATCTGGCCGTTGATGCCCTGCTGCATGTCCTGCAGGTAGCCATCGAAGGCGCGAAACTGGGCGGCCAGGGTATTGGCCGTACCCAGCACGCCTTGACGCGCGGCGGGATCGGACGGGGCGCCGGCCAGGTCCTCGAGGGAGGAGAAGAAGTTCTGCATCAGCGGCGCCAGGCCCGCCTCGCGGTCGGCGAGCAGGTTGTCGATCTGGCTGATCTGGTTCTCGTAGGTGGCCAGCGCACTCGACGAGCTGGTCGCGGCATTGAGCTGCGAGGCCACGAACTGGCTGAACTGACGCTGGATGTCGTTGACCTGCACGCCACCCGCAGTCGCGCCCTGCTGGCCAAGAATCGTCAGCTCACGATTGTAGCCCGGGGTATAGACGTTGCTGATGTTGTTGCTGGTGGTATTCAGCGCATTCTGAGCGGCATTCAGGCCGCTGAGACCGATAGAGAACATGCTCATGTGTTGTTTCCTTATCGCCAATACCCGAGTTATCGGCCTCTAGACCCAGAACTTTAGACCCCTCGCAGACTGATGTGTAACGGCAAGGGATGTGATGGCCGCACTGTCGGAGCAACTTTAGCTCCGGTCCGACGAATCGGCGGCTGGAGGCCGCAGGCCTCCCGGCGGTGTTTCCGGTATTCGCGGCGACAACCAACCTTTCAGCCTCCGCCAAGGCGCCTAGCGGCGCCAGTCGCGATGCGGAGCAGCGCTCCAACAGCTGCTTTCTCAACCAACGGTGCCACGCAGCTGTCGGAGCAGCTTTAGCTCCGGTCCGACGAATCGGCGACTGGAGGCT
>SKVX01000237.1 GCA_007129225.1 Halomonas sp. | reverse complement strand
TTGAGCGCCTTCTCCTTGTCGAGCTCGGGGGCCTCGGCGCCTTCGAACAGCGTGCCGTCCTGCTGCAGGAGCCGGAACGTGGGTATCTGGAATTCATCGCCGGTCATGAAGCTCGGCGAATAGACGTCGTATGTTGTTGTCATCATCCTGTTCCTTGGGTGGTGGCAGGAGGAAAACCGCCCCTTTTGAGGGCAGTGTTGACTGTAATGTAGTCGGCTGCCAGAGGTTGTCTCCAGCGTAGCGCCAACGCTGGCCAGTTGACGTTAACGTAAGATGCCATCAAAAGCATCTATTTTGCTAGCCCCATCGCACATGACCCAATGAATCCACTGCACGGGTCCGCCACCATCTGATGGATGTTTCGCTCGACACCCTCTCCCTAACCGGTCATCGGCCGCCACAGCAGACGCTCGAAGGTGCTGTCGACGGTGATCGCCAGCAGCCCGATCAGCAGGGCCCCCTGCACGATATAGGCGGTGTTGCCGTTGACGATGCCGGAGATGATGGGGTCGCCCAGGTTGCTCGCACCCACCGTGGCACCGATGGCGGCCGTGGCGATATTGATGGTGACGGAGGTGCGGATGCCGGCGAAAATCACCGGCGCCGCCAGCGGCAGCTCGACCTGCCGCAGGATCTGGCCTCGTGTCATGCCCATACCCCGGGCCGCCTCGTGAACGCCCGGATCAATGCCCGAGAGGCCCGCCAGGGTGTTACGCACGATGGGCAGCAGGCCGTAGAGCAGCAGCGCCACGATGATCGGCAAGGTGCCGAACCCCAGCGCCGGCACCGCCAGTGCGAGGACGGCCACCGGAGGAAACGTCTGCCCGATGGAAGCGACCTGAGCGACCAGGGGAAGGAAATCGCGGCCCGCCGGCCGCGTGACGGCAATGGCGCCACCCACTCCAAGCACAATCGCCAGCACAGACGCCACGGCCACCACGAACACATGCTGGCCCAGCAGGGTGGCCAGGCTCGTGCGCTGATACAGCACCTGCCGGGTATCGGGTTCGATCAACCGCAAGAGCGCCTCGAGCTGCGACATGCCGAAGGTGAGTGCCAGCAGCAGCGCCAGCCAGATCAGCGGCACGCTCCAGTGCCGCCATAGCGCGATTCCACGGCTGGCATGGCCGCGCGGCACCGGCAGGGTATCGCTTTCGTTCATGACGGCTTGGCACCCAGCAGCCGGCGCAGCGACAGCTCGCCGATGGGGATGTCCTCGTCATCGACCACCGTGAGGCGCTCCACCCGGTGCCACAGCATCACCGACAGCGCCTGGCTGAGCGGCGCTCGATAGGGAATGCGCTCACTGGCCAGCAGCCGCGGGCCGAAGGGCGCCATGCGCTCGCTGACGCATGTCAATGACGCCTCCTTGAGTCCCCGATCCATGCCGCCCAGCAGGGACTCGACGAAGGCATCAACCGGATCATGCAGGAGGTCGATGGGACGCCCCTGCTGGACGATACGCCCCTGGTGCATCACCACCAGGCGATCGGCCAGCGCCAGAGCTTCATCCATGTCATGGGTCACGAAGACCACGGTCTTGTTCAGGCGCGCCTGGAGGTCCTGCAACTCACGCTGCAGCGTTTGACGGGTAATCGGATCCAGAGCACCGAAGGGCTCGTCCATGAGCAGGATCTCGGGGTCGGCAGCCAGCGCTCGGGCCACGCCCACTCGCTGCGCCTGT
The DNA here is from genome assembly GCA_007129225.1 of Halomonas sp. Classification (GTDB taxonomy): domain Bacteria; phylum Pseudomonadota; class Gammaproteobacteria; order Pseudomonadales; family Halomonadaceae; genus Halomonas. The sequence goes on along the minus strand of SKVX01000237.1, from coordinate 14,002 downwards.
CCACCCGACAGCTGGTGCGGGTACTTGTCGGCAAACTCCTCACGCGGCAGACCCAGCAGGCCCAACAGCTCATCGGTGCGCGCCTGGATCTTCCCCCGCGGCCACTTGAGCAGCCGCGGGACCAACCCGATATTGCGTGCCACGGTCCAGTGCGGGAAGAGACCGGTATTCTGGATCACGTAGCCGATGCGTCGTCGCAGCAGTTCCTCATTGAAGGAGCGCACCGGCTGGCCGTCGAGATGAATCTCACCCTCGCTATGCTCGATCAGCCGGTTGATCATGCGCAGCGTGGTCGACTTGCCGCAGCCTGAGGTACCGACCAGGGCGCAGAACTCTCCCTTCTCGACCCGCAGCGATATGCCGTCCACGGCGGTCTCGCTGCCGAAACGCTTGGTGACATCGAAGAGTTCGATCATGGGGTTCCTCCGTGGCGAAGTCGTTCGGCCAGCGCGCCCAGCAGCGCATCTGCGACCAGGGCAAGCCCTATGATGGGTAGCGCACCGAGCAGCACCAGATCCATCGCCGCCTGGCCCAGGCCCTGGAAGATGAAGGTTCCCAGTCCCCCGGCACCGATCAGTGCCGCCACGGCCGTGAGACCGATCGCCTGTACCGTGGTAATCCGCACGCCCTCCAGCACCACCGGCAGCGCCAGCGGGAGGCGTACCTGCAAGAAGGTCTGACGACGACTCATGCCCATCCCCCGGGCCGATTCGATCACCGCCGGCGCAACACCCTCCAGGGCGACGTAGGTGTTGCGCACCATGGGCAGCAGGCTATAGCCCACCAGCGCCAGCCAGGCCGGCGCCCAACCGATACCGCTCACGCCCATGGATGCCAGCCAGTCGAAACGTGCCGAGAGCCAGGCCAGGGGTGCCAGCAGCAGGCCGAAGAGGGCCAGGCTGGGAATGGTCTGTACGACATTGAGCAAACCGAAACCGGCCTTGCGCATCCCGGCGTAGCGACGCATGCACAGCGCCAGCACGATCCCCAGCAGCAGGCTTGCACCCACTGCCGCGCCGACCAGGGTCAGGTGATAGGCGATGGCCGAGGCGAACTGATCGCTGCGCCCCTGATACTCCCGGTAGAGCGCCAGGGGCTCCAGCCAGAACGACAGCGACAGCCACCAGGCAAACACGACCGGCAGCAGCAACAGCCAGCCGAACGCCCGCGACAGGTTCAGGCGTGTACGCAGCTCGATCAGCACCAGCAACCACAGGAACAGCAGCAGCCAGAGCGACGCACCGATCCCCAGCCGCGCCTGAGGTATATCAGGATCGGCGAGGGCCATGACGGCCGTTGCCAGCCACAGAGGCATCGCCACCAGCAGCCCGACCACCAGGGCGAGGGCGGCCTGCAGCCGCCGAGTGCCTGGCCGCCAGGCCAGGACCATCACGCCCAACATGGGCAGGCCGGCCAGCAGCGCGGCCCACCAGCCATGCACCTCGTGGGCGCGATGGGGCGTACCGGCGACGAGCCGGTTGGGCGCGATGCTCACCGCCTCGAGGGTCAGCCAGGCGAGCAGTCCGGCCGACATCAGACACAGCAGTACCCAGTTGGGCGAACATCTCTCAGTGGTCACGCATCATTCCGGCAGCTCGGCAAGAAAGTCCTCGGCTACCCGACGCGGGTCCAGCCCATCGACGGCCACTTGTCCGTTCAGCCGCTGCAGTGTCTCGAGATCCAGGGCCTGGAACACCGGCGCCAACAGCGACTCGATCTCGGGATGCGCCTCCAGCACGGCTTCACGCACCACCGGCGCAGGCTGGTAGACCGGCTGAACGCCCAGGGTATCCTCCAGCACCACCAGGTCCAGCGCGCCCAGGCCACCATCGGTGCCATAGGTCATGGCCCCATTGACGCCGCTGGTCTGCTGGGCAGCGGCCCGCATGGTGGCGGCGGTATTTCCGCCCGACAACACCAATAGCTGATCCGACGACAGCTCGAAGCCGTAGGCCTGCTGAAACGCCGGCAGTGCCTGCTCGGATTCGACGAACTCCGCACTGGCGGCAAACTTGAACTCGCCACCCGCCGCCAGGTAATCCGCCAGGTCCTCCAGCGTGGCAAGTCCCTGTTCGCGCGCCAGCTCGCCGCGGACGCTCATGGCCCAGGTGTTGTTGGCATCGGCCGGCGTCAACCAGATCAGGCCATCCTCGGCGTCCAGCTCCTTCACCGTGGTATAGGCCTCACCGGCGTCGTTCCAGACAGCGCTGTCGGCCATGTCGAAGAAGAAGGCGCCATTGCCGGTATACTCGGGATAGAGGTCGATTTCGCCGGCCTTCAGGGCGCTGCGCACGATACTGGTGCCACCCAGCTGCAGCCGGTCCTCGACCTCGATGCCGGCCTGTTCGAGCCGCTGGATGATCAGCTGACCGAGCACCGAGCCTTCGGTATCGATCTTCGAGGAAACCACCACGGGACCGCCGGCCTGGGCCGCAGACAGGGTCAGCAAGGAGGCAGTCGCCAGGACTGCCATACCGGTCAGGGAGCGCTTCATCGCCACCACCCATTGGTTGTGAATGTTCCCTGAGTATAAGGGGTGTACAGTTTGGCTGTCAGACCCAATCTCAACGCGGAATGCTTATTGACCATGCTTGCAAGCGGCGACCCCCAGCTCGCTTACTGTCATCATCCCCTCGTGCGTGACCTGGCCTGGATCATCCTGGCGCCGGACCTGATCCACGCCGAATGGCCGGGTCGCCCCTCCCGAGAGGTGCTGGGGCTGGCAGGCGACCGCCAGCTTGCCGGCTTTCTCGATGCACTGGAAGCCGCGCCACAGGGGCTCGAACGGCGCGTCGGCAGCACCGTTGATGGTCGCATGGGGCTCTACCATGAAAGGCTCTGGCAGTTCCTGCTCGATGCCGCCCCCGGTACGCGGCTACTGGCGAATAACCTGCGTATCCACCAGGGGAAGCGCACCCTGGGGGAGCTCGACCTGCTCTATCGCTGCCGCAATGACCCGATGCCCATCCATCTTGAGGTGGCCATCAAGTTCTATCTCGGCCTGCCGGAAGGCCCGGGCGACAGAACCGACCAGGCGCGCTGGATCGGCCCCGGTGGCGCCGACAGCCTGGCGACCAAGCGCGAGCACCTCCATCGCCATCAACTGCGCCTGACCGAGCGGGCCGAAACACGCCTGGCGATCCGCCTCCACACTCGACCGAGGGATATCGGCCCCACCCCGGAGCCACTCATCCAGCCCCAGCTGGCGATGCCCGGGGTGCTCTTCTATCCCTGGCATCAGGCACTCCCGCCGCCCCGGGAGGCGACCCCCGAGCATCTAAGGGGGGAATGGCTTCACTGGAGAGAGTGGCGCAATTTCCGCGACGGCCTGCCCCGGGGCACGCGCGCCGCTTGGCTGGCAAAGCCGCACTGGCTGGCCCTGCCCAGAGACGAGGCATTCACTCCCCTGCCCGACATTGAAGCTCGCCTGGCTCAGCACTTCCGGAGCCACGGCTCCCCGGTGCAGGTCGCCCTGCTGGAAGGAGGCGGCCGCCATACGGGCGATGGCTTTCGGCGGTTATTCGTGGTCGCTGATGACTGGCCGCGCCAGATCCCGCTTCCGCCCGCAAAAGTCCTGGACTGAACGCAGAGCGCCCGGCCAAGGGCCGGGCGCAGATCCGGGTGACGTCACGGCTAGTCAGTCTTCTCCAGAACCCAAGTAGTCCCCTCGCGGGAATCCTTGAGGATGATGCCAAGGGTCGCCAGCTCGTCCCGTATGCCGTCGGCGGCGGCAAAATCCCGCGCCTTCTTGGCTTCCGCACGGGCAACGATCTTCGCTTCGATCTCTGCCTCACTCAGCGGCAGAACGCCGGCACCGCCCTTGAGGAATGCCTCGGGCTCCTGCTGCAACAAGCCAAGCACGCCGCCCAGCCTCTTGAGCTCGGCGGCCAGGGGCGGGGCCCTGTCCGGCGCCTCCTTCCTGGCACGGTTCAGCTCCCGGGCCAGGTCGAAGAGCACCGACAACGCCTCGGGCGTGTTGAAGTCATCATCCATGGCGGCGACAAACCGCTCGTCGAAACCACCGTCGACCTTGTCTTCACCGGAATCGTACGCCACGCCCTCCAGCGAGTTGTAGAACCGCTCCAGTGACTTGCGGGCATCCGCCAGGGACTCCGGGGCGTAGTTGATGGCACTGCGATAGTGGCTGGCCACCAGCAGGTAACGCACCACCTCCGGGTCATGCGATTCGAGCACCTCGCGAATGGTGAAGAAGTTGCCCAGGGACTTGGACATCTTCTCCTGATCCACCCTCACCGCTCCCGCATGCATCCAGGTATTGACGTAGGGCTTGCCGGTGGCCGCCTCGCTCTGGGCGATCTCGTTCTCATGGTGGGGAAAGGTCAGGTCCGGCCCGCCGCCATGAATGTCGAAGGTCTCCCCCAGGCAGCAGGTCGACATCGCCGAGCACTCGATATGCCAGCCTGGCCTCCCTTCGCCCCAGGGCGACGACCAGCTCGCCTCGCCGGGCTTGGCCGCTTTCCACAGCACGAAGTCGAGCGGGTCCTCCTTGTGCTCGTCGACCTCGACCCGGGCCCCGGAGCGCATCTCGTCCAGGTCGCGGTTGTTAAGCTTGCCGTAGCCCTCGAACTTGCGCACCCGGTAGTAGACGTCGCCGTTGCTCGCCGCATAGGCGTAGCCCTTGTCGATCAGGGTCTCGATCATGGCAATGATTTCGGCCACATGCCCAGTGGCACGCGGCTCATGATCCGGACGCAGCACGAAGAGGCGCGCCTCGTCCTCGTGCATGGCGGCGATCATGCGCTCGGTCAACGCGCCGATGCTCTCGCCATTCTCGTCGGCACGCTTGAGGATCTTGTCGTCGATATCGGTGATGTTGCGCACGTAGGTGACGTCAAGGCCGCGCCAGCGCAGGTAGCGGGTCACCACATCGAATGCCACCATCACCCGGGCATGGCCCAGGTGGCAGTAGTCGTAGACGGTCATGCCGCAGACGTACATGCGCACCCTGCCCGGCTCGATGGGTTGGAACCTCTCCTTGCGACGCGTCAACGTGTTGTAGATCTGCATGTCAGCCCTTCTTCTGTATCTTTGCCCAACTATCCTTGAGTCCGACGGTGCGGTTGAACACCCGCTTGCCGTCGCGACAGGCGTGGCGGTCGGCACAGAAGTAACCCACGCGCTCGAACTGGAAGCGCGACTCGGGTGCGGCGTCGGCCAGGCTCGGCTCGCCCATGGCCTGGCAGACCTGCAGCGACTCGGGGTTGAGGTGCTCGAGGAAGTCGGCGTCCTTGTCCTTGTCCGGCTGTTCGACCAGGAACAGGTTGTCGTAGAGGCGAACTTCCATCGGCACGGCATGGGCCGCGCTGACCCAGTGAATCACTCCCTTCACCTTGCGGCCTTCGGGGTTCTTGCCCAGGGTGTCGAAATCCACCGAGCAGCGCAGCTCGGCAATCTCGCCGGCGCTGTCCTTCACCACCTCGTCGCAGCGAATCACGTAGGCGTTGCGCAGCCGTACCTCCTGGCCCGGGGCCAGCCGGAAGAACTTCTTCGGCGGCTCCTCCAGGAAGTCGTCCTGGTCGATCCACAGCTCACGGGTGAAGGGAACCCGGCGAACCCCCATGTCCTCACGCGCGGGATGCCCCGGCACATAAAAGACCTCTTCGTGATCGTCGGCAACGTTGGTCAGCACCACCTTCAACGGCTTGAGCACGCACATGGCCCGCGGCGCGTTGTCCTCGAGGTCCGAACGAATGGCGTGATAGAGCATGGCGATGTCCACCAGGCCACCGTCGGCACGGGTCACGCCGATCATGTCGCAGAACTTGCGGATCGACCCGGGCGTATAGCCACGGCGGCGCATGCCGGAGATGGTCGGCATACGCGGGTCATCCCAGCCATCGACGATACCCTCATCCACCAGCAGCTTGAGCTTGCGCTTGGAGGTCAGTGTGTAGTTGAGATTGAGCCGGGCGAACTCGATCTGGCGGGGCCTTGCCGGCACCGGCAGGTTCTCCAGGAACCACTCGTAGAGCGGGCGATGATCCTCGAACTCAAGGGTGCAGATGGAGTGCGTGACACCTTCGATGGCATCCGACTGGCCGTGAGCGAAGTCGTAGGAGGGGTAAATCTTCCACTTGTCCCCGGTCTGGTGGTGATGGGCGTGGCGGATACGATAGAGAATCGGGTCGCGCAGATTGATATTCGGTGCGGCCATGTCGATTCTGGCGCGCAGCACCTTCTCGCCCTCGGCGAACTCGCCGATGCGCATGCGCTCAAGCAGATCGAGGTTCTCTTCCACGCTGCGAGTGCTGTACGGGCTCGGCCTGCCGGGCTCGGTCAGGCTGCCGCGATACTCACGAATTTCTTCGGGGGAGAGGTCATCCACGTAGGCCTTGCCCTGGCGAATCAGATGCTGCGCCCAGGCATAGAGCTGGTCGAAATAGTCGGAGGCAAAGCGCACCTCTCCCGCCCACTGGAATCCCAGCCAGGCCACATCCTCCTTGATGGCATCGATATAGGCCTGCTCTTCCTTGGCGGGGTTGGTATCGTCGAAGCGCAGGTGACAGTCCCCACCGAACTGCTCGGCCAGGCCGAAATTGAGACAGATCGATTTCGCATGCCCCACATGCAGGAAGCCGTTGGGCTCCGGCGGGAAACGCGTGACGACCCGGCCGGCCTTCCCGGCTTCGATCTCGTCACGGATCTGGTTGCGGATAAAATTCGGCGCGCTGGCGGTATCGGTGGACATGTTGATGCGGTAAACCTCTGGTTGAATCGCGGCCTATGGGCGCGAAGCCCGTGTCGCGGGCTGTCTTAGAGTCAGGCGCAACCCGACGCGCTTCGCGCATCGATGCAAAACCGCTATTATAGCGTCACGCCCCTGCACGGCGCCAAGGCGCGCCTGCTATTGCCCAAGATAAGCACACAGGAAAAAGCGATGATCGTTCTAGAGACCAACTTCGGTGATATCACCGTTGCAGTGAATCACGAGAAGGCCCCGAAAACCGCCGCCAATTTCGAGCAGTACGTACGCGATGGGCATTTCGACGGCACGCTGTTTCATCGGGTGATCCCTGGCTTCATGGTACAGGGCGGCGGCTTCGACCAGGATTTCAACCAGAAGCCGACCCGCGAGCCGGTCGAGAACGAAGCCGACAACGGCCTCAAGAACACCATGGGCACCCTGGCCATGGCACGTACCCAGGACCCCCATTCTGCCACGGCACAATTCTTCATCAACGTGGCCGACAATGACTTCCTCAACCACAGCGGCAAGAACATCCAGGGCTGGGGCTACTGCGTCTTCGGCGAGGTCGTCGACGGCATGGGCGTGGTCGAGAAGATCACCGCCGTGGAGACCACCCGTCGCGGCATGCACGCCGACGTCCCGGCCGAGGACGTGATCATCCAGCGGGCCTACATGAAGGAAGACCCCGCCGACAGCTGAGGGGATCGTAGCGCAACATGACCACCCCGTGACTCATGTTGCGCCGACCCGCCATGACACAGCCCTGCGAGACGGCCCATGACCACTCTGATAGTTTCCGACCTCCACCTGCAACCCCAAGTACCCGAGGTGACCGAGGGTTTTCTCGGCTGGCTCCAGCAGCGGGCCCATGGGGCTGAAGCCCTCTACATTCTTGGCGACTTCTTCGAAGCCTGGATCGGTGACGATCTCCTCGACATGGTCGAGGAGGATGCCAGCGGCAATGCCGCACTCGCCGTGGAACTCGCCACTGCCCTGCGGCGGCTCGCAGACGATGGCACCGCAGTCTACCTGATGCACGGCAACCGTGATTTCCTGCTCGGACACCGATTCGCCACGGCCGCAGGCGCCAAGCTGCTGGCCGACCCGGCCCTGGTCATGTTCCATGACGAGCCCATGCTGCTGATGCACGGCGATAGCCTCTGCACCCGGGACGAAGCCTATATGGCCTTCCGTGCCCAGGCACGCCAGCCCGCATGGCAGCAGCAAGTACTGGCCATGCCGATTGCCGACCGTATCACCCTGGCCGCCTCCTTGCGCCAGCAGTCCGGCGAAGCCACCTCCGGCAAGGCAGATGACATCATGGACGTGACCCCCGCCGAAGTCGTCCAGGTGATGCGCGACCATGGCGTCAGGACTCTCATCCACGGCCACACCCATCGCCCGGCAGTCCACGACTTCGAGATCGACGGCACACCCGCCCGGCGTATCGTGCTGGGCGACTGGCAGCCCGGCCGCGGCTGGGAAGTGATCATCGATAGCGACGGTCGCCCGACCCTGGAGCAGATCGATATCTGACACGCGCCCACTTCTCGCCATCGGGGATCACTCTGCGCAGGCATCCAGCTCGACCTGGAGCGCCTCGGGCTCGGGGAGGCTTCCCGCCTCCCCGATCACCTCCAGCCGGGAATCCAGCCGCCACACGCTGGGCTCCAGCCTGGCAGCGCCATCGCCACGGTTATAGAGCCTCCATCCGGCATCGGTATTCAAGACTCCCTTGACCCGCAGCCCGGGTGACAACCGATCGAGCACCGAGGTCAGGCGATCCAGGTTGAAGCACGTATCCGGATGCCAGCGCCACCCCAATGTGGTATAGCCAAGCGCCGTTGCCGTCTCGTACATGGGCTGCTCCCGGCCGGGGCGCGACAGCACGGCCTCATCCAGCCTCACCACCCGGGCCTTTTCCGCCGCGGCCCTTAGTCGGTCGTGGGCATCGCTTGCGGGCAGCGCTGCCGCCGTGGCGGCATGTTTTTCACTTTGAAACAGCCGGGATATCGGCAACTGTCCATGCGATGCCTCGACGATCCATTTCCTTGCCGGCCAGTGGTCGGCGGCATGGCGACGCGCCGCCTCCCGCTGAGCGGCGGTGGCCAGGTCGGCCTTGGTCAACACCACGGCATCAGCCATGTCCAGCTGGTCGCGAAAGGTGTCGTGCTCCCGCACCCGTGGCTCTTCGAGGCGCGCCGGGTCGAGGACCACGATAATGTCGCGTACGTCGAGAATGCCATGGAAGGCTTCGCCTCGCAGGACATCGAGCAGACCCGCCGGGTGCCCCAGGCCCGACGGCTCGACGATCAGGCGGTCCGGCCGATGCCGATGCAGCAGGTTGACCAGCGTCGCTTGCAGCACAAAGGCAAGCTGGCAGCAGAGACAGCCCCCGGGCAGCCCCTTCACGACCAGGTCATCCCGCGCCTCGAACATCGCCTGGTCGATCCCCACCTGACCGAATTCGTTGATCAGGATCGCCCAGGTCTCATCCGCCGGCTTCTGGTCGAGCAGTCCACGAATCAGCGTGCTCTTCCCGCTTCCGAGAAAACCTGTCACCAGATGTACGGGAATCGATTCAAGCGGTGTGCCGGGCATCGCACGCCTCCAGGAAAATGCAATCGGCCCATAATGTTATATGATAACACTTGCCGTGTCACTCGGCCGCCACGACCTCCGTCTGGCAAATGTCGTACCTGATTACTCACCTTGATCAGCCATCGGGCCAATCTTGAGCCACACTGGAAGAGCTCGGATGGTCAAGACGTTATAAAATCGTCCTCCCTTAGCGATTTTCTCCACCAACGTTGCCACGCCGCTGTCGGAGGAAGCTTTAGCTCACGACTGGAGGCCGCTGGCCTCCCGGCGGTGTTGCCGACGCCAACGATCACCGCCAACGCGGCGGCCTCCACCAGGCGCCTGCTGAGTCTTAGTGTAATCAGGATGTCGTATGCACACTATAGATAACGGTATAATATCTGGGCAGGAAAAAAGCAGGAGGCGCCGCGTGCCTCCTGCTTATCGGTTCCTCCGATGTCAGCGGCGATCGATATCCGCCGTCTCCCGCAGGTGAGACTGGAGGCCCTGGATCGCCGCCTGCCCGCGGAGCTGCTCCGCCATCCGGGCCACGAAGGTCTCCACCTCGGTATCCACTTCACCCTGCTCGACGCGATCCAGGGCGATGAGCACTACCCGGCCATTGTCGGAGGCCTGGCCATATACCGTCCTATCCGCTTCGGGGTGAGGCAGCCGGAATGCCGCCTGCAGCACGGAGCGCGGCACGTTGTCCTGCTGTCGCGAGGCTCGCTCGACGCGGCGCCAGTCGATATCCAGTGCCTCGCCTTCCCTCAGCAGCTCAACCTGCGTCCTCGCCACGTCAAGCAGCGCCTCGCGCTGCTTGTGGCGCTCCACGGCCGCCGTCACGCGATCGCGGACCTCGTCGAGCGGAAGCACGGCAGCCTCGCGGTGATCGGCAACCCTCAGCACCATCCTGCGGTCCTCGTCCAGCTCGATCACGTCGCTATTGAAGCCCTCGACCAGGACATCTTCACTGAAGGCTTCCTGCATGACACCCGGTTCGGAGAGGACGCCCTCGCCACCGTCGCGGGAGACCCAGTCGCTTTCGCGCAGGCCGAGTTCCAGCAGGTCGGCTACGCTGGCGAGGTCGTCGGCAGCAAAGCTTTCATCGATCAGGGTCTGTACCCGGCGGTTGAAGGCATCGCCGACCTCGGCAAGGGCCAGGTCACGCTCCAGCTCTTCACGCATTTCATCCAGTGGCGGCTGGTCGAGCTCAGTCACCTTAAGCAGATGCAGACCGCTGTCGGTCTCCACGATACCGGACACCTGACCGGGCCCGAGGGCAAAGGCAGCTTCATCGAACGCATCGCCGAAGAAGCCACGGCTGATGACGCCAAGGTCACCCCCCTGCTCGGCAGTCGTGGCATCGTCGGAATAGCGGAGTGCCAGATCGGCAAAGTCCTCACCCTCGGCGAGCTGGGCACGAGCCTCTTCCAGCCGCGCCAGGGCCTCCTCACGGCTAAGCTCGTCATTGAAGCCAACCATGATATGGGACACGCGACGATCGACATCGCGGCCACGCGCCTCCCAGGCGCTGCGAAGGTCATCTTCGGAGATGTCCACGGCATCCGCCATCTCCTGGCGATCCAGCACCACATACTCGAGCCGAACCTGCTCGGGACGCCGGTAGCGATCGGCATTCTCTTCATAGTAGGCAACCAGATCCTGCTCGGTAACCGTCACGGGCTCGACCAGGTCATCGGCACTCAGCGTATGATAGCGAAAGGAACGAACCTGACGCTGCAAGGCCGCCAGGGTCTGCCGCTCGCTTTCCAACGTGAAGTCACTCATGACAAGGCCTTGCTGAACCTGCTGTCGCTTCAGGTCCACCCGCAGCGCCGCACGGAAGGACGACGGCGTGAATCCGGCGCTGGCCAGGCGATTACGAAACAGGTCGGCATCGAAACGGCCGTTCTGGTTCTGGAATTCCGGCAGCGTGACGATAACCTGATCGAGCTGCTCATCGGAGAGGTGCAGGCCGCCATCTTCGGCAAAGGCCGTGAGCAGTCGCTCGCCGATCAGCTCATCGAGAACCTGGCCGCGCAACGCCCGCTCCTGCTCGGGCGGCACCTGCCCCGAGCGAATGGCTCGCTGAACCTCCACCTCGAGCTCCTGACGGGTAATCGTCTGGCCATTGACCTTGGCGACTTCGTCGCCGCTTCCGCCAAGCAGCCCCACCAGGGACTCGACCCCGAACAGGGCCATGGTCACGACCACGGCTCCGATGATGATCTTCGCACCCCAACTTCTGGAGCGGTCACGTATACTTTGCAGCATGGAGGCCTCGGCTGATGATTGTTGGCTGGCTGACGCGCCGTATTATACGGTGACAGAGGCATTCCCACCATGGCCCCCGCACGGCACCGAGGATCAGCCCAAAAATAAAGAAGGCGCATCGCTAAGGCGATGCGCCTGGTTTTTGCTGCCGATGATGGGCTGCGTGAAGCGACGACCCGCGGCGCAAAATAGCCGCTGACTCAGTTGACGGAGTCCTTGAGTGCCTTGCCGGCCTTGAAGGTCGGCACCTTGGCTGCGCTGATCTGGATCGGCTCGCCGGTCTGCGGGTTGCGCCCGGTACGCGCAGCGCGCTCCTTGACGGAGAAAGTACCAAAGCCCACCAGGGAAACGGTGTCACCGCTCTTGAGACTCTCGGTGACGGTGTCGACCATGGCATCCAATGCACGGGTTGCGGCGGCCTTGGGAATATCGGCAGACGCGGCGATGGCTTCGATCAGCTCGGATTTGTTCACACTTCACCCCTTGACTGTTTCAGAAAATGGCTCTAATCGGCGCACCTTTCGCCTGGCAACACGATCACAGCATGGCAACAGTTTATAGCAATGCAGTAAAAGATGTGTCAAGCAACTTGCGGCGCCAGACCGCGTCATACCGGGGTTTTTCTCCCGGCATGACGAAAAAAAAACGTTAATGCGTGCTGATCATTGAGGTGGGTGATGCAGAATCATCCGCTCGGGAATCATCGCCTTGGGGGTCGGACCTTTCAGCCAGAGCCGCCTCAAGCACCTCATCGATCCAGCGAACGGGCCGGATATCCAAAGCATCCTTGATGTTATCCGGTACCTCCTTGAGATCTCGTCGGTTCTCTTCCGGAATGAGCACGGTCTTTATACCACCGCGCCGCGCAGCCAGCAATTTCTCCTTCAAACCGCCGATCGGCATCACCTCACCCCGCAGGTTGACCTCCCCGGTCATGGCCAGGTCGCAACGAACCGGGCGCGCAGTGTAGGCGGACACCATCGCCGTCACCATGGCGATGCCGGCACTGGGGCCGTCCTTGGGCGTCGCCCCCTCGGGGACGTGAATATGCAGATCCTCCTTCTCGAAGCGCTCAGGGTCGATACCCAGCGCCTCGGCACGGGCACGCACCACGGTATGAGCGGCACTCACCGACTCCTTCATGACGTCACCCAGCGAGCCGGTCTTATTGATACGACCCTTGCCCGGGGTCACCACCGACTCGATGTTGAGCAGCTCACCACCGACCGACGTCCAGGCCAGGCCGGTGACACGCCCCACCTGATCCTCCTTGTCGGCCAAACCGTAGCTGTAGCGGCGCACACCGGCATACTGTTCGATATCCCCGGCACCCAGCGTCACCGGTGCCTGGGCGCCCTGCCCCTGCTGCTCCAGCCGCTCACGCAGCACCTTGCGGCAAACCTTGGCAATCTGTCGCTCCAGCTCGCGTACGCCGGCCTCGCGGGAATAGTAGCGGATCAACTCGAGCAACGCGTCGTCGCCAAAACTCAGCTCGTCATCCTTGAAACCATTGGCCTTGAGCTGCTTGGCAACCAGGTAGCGACGCGCGATGGCCAGCTTCTCGTCCTCGGTATAGCCGGGCAGCCGGATGATCTCCATACGGTCCAGCAGCGGCCCGGGAATATTCATGGAGTTGGCGGTACAGATGAACATCACGTCGGACAGGTCGTAGTCCAGCTCGAGATAGTGGTCGTTGAACTTGTCGTTCTGCTCCGGATCGAGCACCTCGAGCAGGGCGGAAGCCGGATCGCCACGATGGTCCATGCCGATCTTGTCGACTTCGTCGAGCAGGAACAGCGGATTCCTGACCCCAGCCTTGCTCATGCGCTGGACCATCTTGCCCGGGAGCGAGCCAATGTAGGTGCGCCGGTGGCCACGAATCTCGGACTCGTCGCGCACCCCACCCAGCGCCAGCCGCACGTACTTGCGATTGGTGGCACGGGCGATCGACTGGCCCAGGGAGGTCTTGCCCACCCCGGGAGGGCCGACCAGGCAAAGCACCGGACCCTTGAGCTTCTTGACCCGCTTCTGCACGGCGAGGTACTCGAGGATCCGCTCCTTCACCTCGTCCAGGCCATAGTGGTCCTCATCCAGCACCTTGTGAGCATGGACCAGGTCATGCTTGACCCGGGTGCGCTTCTTCCAGGGCACGGCGACCAGCCAGTCGAGATAGGAGCGCACGACCGTGGCTTCGGCCGAGTTGGGGGACATCATCTTGAGCTTGCCGAGTTCCTGGGTTGCCTTGTCCTTGGCCTCCTTGGGCATCCCGGACTCCTCGATGGCCTGCTCGTATTTCTCGGCCTCGTTGGGCACGTTCTCGAGCTCGCCCATCTCCTTCTGGATGGCCTTCATCTGCTCGTTGAGATAGTACTCCCGCTGGGATTTCTCCATCTGGTCCTTGACCCGGGAGCGGATGCGCTTCTCGACCTGCAGCAG
>SKVX01000303.1 GCA_007129225.1 Halomonas sp. | reverse complement strand
GGCAAGGATCGCCCCGAGCAGCAACCCGACAAGCGGGTAGCAGCGCAGCGCCCAGCGGCTGGTGGCCGGTGTCCAGGGGCAGGAGACCGGCACCGGCAGCCTGGTCAGGAACTGGATCGCCAGCAGCAGGCCATAGCCGGCTTCTCTCATGGTGCGGGCTCCTCATCGGTTTTCCATTCGATGGCCATGCCCGCCACCACCTCGACCACGCGATCCGCCTCCATGGCCAGCTGACGGTGTAGCCGCTGCAGGAAGGCCAAATAGCGCCAGGTCTCGGCGTCCCGGGGCGGCAGGTCCTCGTTGAGGTCGTTGGATACCACCACCAGGGCGATCTGTCTTTTCCCGGCGTCGAGTAGCAGCTCCGCCAGCTCTGCGCATCCCTCTTCTTCGTCGAAGCCGGCTTCATAGAGCGCTCGACTGGCCCAGAGCGTCAGGCAGTCGAGCAGCACCGTGGCCCCAGTCGGCACCTCCGCTAGCGCCTTACCGAGAGCCAGCGGAGCCTCCCGGGTGGTCCAGCCGCTGCCTCGTTCGCGTCGATGACGCTCGATACGGGCCGCCATCTCGCTGTCCGAAGCCGTGGCGGAGGCAAGGTAGATGCGTGGGCCGCCAAGCCGCTGCTGCCAGTCGAGGGTCAGCCGCTCGGCCACAGTGCTCTTGCCCGACCGGGCGCCGCCACTGACGAAGGCGATCATGACTCCTCCCTCGCCGCCAGCGCCAAGAGCAGTCGATCATTTTCGGCGGGCCCACGCAGTGCCAGGCGTACCCAGCCCCCGTCGAGGCCGGGGAAATTGTGCGTATGCCGGGCCAGGATGCCGGCCTGCAGCAATCGCCCAAGCAATGCATCGCCCGCTGACGGACCGCTGCTCTGTCTCACCAGAAAGAAATTGACCCGGCTCGGCACCACTTCGAGCCCCAGCGACTGCAAGCCCGCCTGAAGGCGTGGGCGCTCCCCGCGCAGCCAGGCGTGGGTGCGATCCAGGAAGTCGCCATCCCCCAGCAGTGGAGCCACCAGTTCAGCTGACAGATGGTTCACGCTCCAGGGTGGCTGGCCTGCCTTGAGCCGACGGACCGTCTGCACGTCTGCCAATAGATAGCCCAGCCTCAGCCCCGGCAGGGTATACAGCTTGGTCAGGGAACGTAGCAGGATCAGGTTGTCGAAATGTGCCAGCAGCGGAGTCAGCGCTTCCCCTGGCTCATCGACGAAATCGATGAAGGCCTCGTCCACCACCACCGTGACGCCCTGCTGCCGCGCCGCGTCGAGCAGACTCTCCATGGCAGGCCAAGGCAGCAGGGTACCGGTGGGATTGTTGGGCCGGCAGAGAAACAGGATGTCGGCCCGGCGAAGCGGCGAGTCGAGCCTGGCCGGGTCCAGGTCGAAAGCCGGCGGCGTCAGCCGAAGTGAAGTCACCGCCAGGCCATGGGCCGCACAGGCCCGGGCATACTCCGAGAAGCTGGGCTCCATGATGACCGCCCGGCCTCGGGCTTGCAGCCCGGCGGCCAGAAAGATCGCCTCGGCACCGCCGTTGGTCAGCAGTATCTGATTCGGGTCAACGCCTTCTTGACGGGCGATGGCCTCGCGGGCAGCCCGGTAGTCAGGGTCGGGATAGCGGGCTAGTCCCGCCATCGCACCGGCAATGGCATCGCCCAGCCAGTCGGGCGGCCCCAGCGGATTGAGATTGGTACTGAAGTCCACCAGGGGCTGGATCGCCGGCAGGCCGAAGCGATCCAGCAGGACTGACGCCTGTCCGCCGTGACTCGGCCAGGCACTGTGTGACGTCATGCCAGCCCCTCCTTTACCACTATCATGAGCGCCATCAGCAGAACGAAGAGCAGCCAGGTTCCATGCAGGTGGCGGATCGACAGCGCGATATGACGAACCTCCAGCGCCGCGAGCGGCCGCCCCAGCGTGGCACGATGGTAAGCGACCCCGGCATAGTGGTTGGTGCCGCCCACCTGGACCCCCATCAAGTTGGCCATCATCGCCTCCGGCCAGCCGCTGTTGGGACTGGCATGGCGTGGGGCCTCGCGCCAGGTGGACGCCAGGGCACCGCGGGTACCTGCGCCGGGAATCATGAAGGCCGCCAGCCACATCGCCAGCGCGGTGAGCCGTGCCGGCACCCAGTTGGCAAGATCGTCGAGCCGGGCCGATGCCCAGCCGAAGTCACCGTAGCGTTCGTTGCGATAGCCCACCATGGAGTCCAGGGTATTGATCGCCTTGTAGGCCAAGGCCAGGGGGGCACCGCCGAGCAGGGCCCAGAACAGCGGCGCGGTGACTCCATCGACGCTGTTCTCGGCCACCGTCTCCACCGCCCCCCGCGTGATCTCGCCCTCGTCGAGCGCTGCCGTATCGCGCCCGACGATCATTCCCAGGGCACGGCGCGCCCCCGGCAGGTCGCCTGACGCCAGGGGGCGAGCCACCTCCCGCGCGGCATCCTGCAGCCCTTTGATGGCCAGCGCGGACGCCAGCAGCCCGATCTCCGCAACCAGCGCCAGCAGAGGATGCAGCCATGCCAGCCACGTCAGCAAGCCCCAGGCCAGGAGATAGACGCCCATGACCACAAGCAGCGCCATGATGGCTCCCTTGCCTTGGCGCGCCCGCGGCGAACCGCGATTCCAGGCTCGCTCCAGCCAAGCGATCACCCGGCCCATGCCCACCACCGGATGCGGCAGGCCGCGAGGATCTCCGATCACCAGGTCGAGCACGACCGCCACCGCCACCAGGGCGAGCAGCGTCAGCGAGAGCGGCTCCGCCGTCATGTCGCTTGGCTACCCGCCACCCCGGCAGAGTCGAAGGTGGCCATGTCGGCCAGCATGCGGGTTGCCGCTTCCAGCAGCGGGAACGCCAGTGCCGCACCGGTGCCTTCACCGAGACGCAGCTCCAGCTCCAGCAGCGGCTCACCGCCCAGTGCCATGAGGGCATGCTCGTGCCCCGGCTCCCGGGAACGGTGGCCAAAGATAAGATAGTCGCGCACCTTCGGCTCGATACGGCAGGCCAGCAATGCCGCCACGGTGGCAATGAAGCCATCCACCAGCAGCGGGACTTGCCGGGATGCTCCACCCAGGTAAGCGCCGGCCATGGCGGCGATCTCAAGCCCTCCCAGTTTGGACAGGATATCCAGCGGATCCTGAGGGTCCGGCGCCCGGGCCTCGATGGCGCGCTCGATGACGGCTTGCTTGTGGGCCAGCCGGCTCTCGGGAATGCCGGTGCCCTGCCCGGTCAGGCCTTCAACCGGCTCACCGGTGAGCACAGCCAGCATGGCGCTGCTCGCGGTGGTGTTGGCGATGCCCATCTCCCCCACGATCAGGCAGCGACAGCCGGCGGCAACGGCTCGTTCGGCCGCGCGGATGCCCACTTCGATCGCCTGCACCGCCTCGGACCGCTGCATGGCATCCTGCTCGGCGAAGTTGGCAGTGCCTCGGCGCACCTTGTCGTGCACCAGCCCGCTCTCTCCGCCACGCGCGGCGCTATCCCTGGAAAGTTCGCTGACTACGCCTACGTCGATGACCTCGAGCCGCGCACCGATCTGACGGGCAAAGACATTGATGGCCGCCCCGCCGGCAACGAAATTGCCCACCATCTGGGCGGTAACCGCCTGGGGGAACGCCGAGACGCCTTCGGCGGCGACACCATGGTCGGCGGCGAACACCAGCACGCCGGGTGGGGTGACGCGCGGCAACTCCTCTCCCGTGATGGTGGCGAGGGTAATCGCCAACGATTCCAGCCGGCCGAGGCTGCCCGGCGGCTTGGTCAGCTGATCGAGATGATCGGCGACGCGACCGGCAATGGCCCTGTCGGCGGACTGGAGGCGGGCGAGGGTATCGGTGAGCATGCGTTGCATCCTGGCTGGGCATGGAAAGGGAACCATCTTAGCAAGGGCCGGGCTTTGTGCGCATGCCGCTCAGGAGACTCGCTTCGTCGCTATCGCGAACTCACTCTTCCCTGGCCCCAAGGGTTCCCCTGCCTCGCCCGGCTCGGCTGCCGGCTCTGGGCCGTCTTGCCACGCCAGCCGAGCTGAGTTGCCCATGACGCTCAGCGAACTCGCCACCATGGCCAGCACGGCGATCAGCGGCGGTATCGCCATGCTCACCGCCAGCCCCAGCGCCAGGGCATTGTAGAGCCCCGAAAGTACCAGGTTCTGGCGCATCACCCGCCGGGTCCGGCGGGCCAGCCGCCATGCGGAGGCCACGCCCTCGATGCCCGGGCGCATCAACACCACGCCGGCCCCTTCCCGGGCGGCCGAACTCGCGCCCAGCGGTGCAATGCCCACCGTAGCGGTAGCCAGGCCCAGCACGTCATTGATGCCGTCCCCCACGTAGAGCGAGGGCTGGGGCAGTGCCCCGACGAGCCTTGCCTTGGCTTCGGGGCTCCGCTCCGGGTAGCACTCCTCGGCCGACAGGCCCACGGTCCTGCCAAGGCTTTCGACGGCGCCTCGCCGATCGCCGCTGATCAGAGCCAGGGCCAGGCCGGCTTCACGCAGCCCTGCCAGCGTCTCGCCGGTGCCGGGCAGCGGCTGTTCTCCCAGGGAGAATCCACCCAGCCAGCGGCCGTCGCAGGCCAGCAGGGTCTCGCTGCT
>SKVX01000546.1 GCA_007129225.1 Halomonas sp. | reverse complement strand
TTGATCGAGGGCAGGGCAAGTGGCGACGTGGCCGGAGTCGGCAGCTGGCGACTCGATGGCAACGAGCGGATCACCCGGGTTCGCTACTGCTGGCAGGTGCGAACGGTGCGGCCCTGGATGGCGGTTCTGGCTAGGGTGGCGCGGCCGCTGGTGGTCTGGAATCATCACGCCATGATGCGCGAAGGGCGAGTGGGGCTGGTGCGTCACCTGGGTCTCTCCACTGGGCATTCTGGATGTGGCGCCGGGCGGGACCGTCAAGAGAGCGTTGATCATCATGGAAAGTAAAGGAGTATGCTGTATCCCACTTTTTTCGAAATCGTCGCAGAGATGCCATGAAGCGCTCGAAGAGTCGCATCGGCCATGAGCCACCGTCCGGGGAAGTGCATGGCCGCGTCTCCTCCTGTGACGACTGTGTGCGAATCCGGCAAGAACTCGAGGCGGCGCAGGAAGAGATCGCACACCTCAACCGTACCCTGTATCGAGTCCAGCAGATCGCCCGGCTGGGCTATTGGCGAGCCAGCCTCAAGGCTAATGAGCTGTTCTGGTCCGAGGTGATTTACGACATCTTCGGCGTCGACCCCCACACCTTCACACCCAGCATTCGTGCCTTCAAGGCCATGGTGCATCCCGAGGATCTGGATAGCGTCGAAGCCAGCATGCTTCGGGCTCAGGAGCATGGACACCATGATGTCGTGCATCGGATCATCCGTCCCGACGGCGAAATCCGCTGGGTGCACGAGCTGGGCGACTATGAGCCCGAGGGCGATGACCAGATCCTGATAGGCACGGTGCGTGATATCACCGAGCAGAAGCGGCTGGAGCTACGCCTGCGTCAGCTGTCGCGCACCGATGAACTCACCGCACTGTTCAACCGCCGCTATTTCATGCAGCGGCTGCTACAGGAGCTGGCCCGCTATCGGCGTTACGGCAGGCCGACGTCGGTGGTGCTGTTCGATTTCGACCACTTCAAGCGCATCAATGATACCCATGGCCACCCCGCCGGCGATCAGGTGCTGGTGAGTGTCGGCAAGTTGCTGCGCGACAGGCTGAGGACCAACGATATTCCGGCACGGCTTGGCGGCGAGGAGTTCGCCCTCTTGCTACCGGAAACCGGCCTTGAAGAGGCGATCGGCGTGGCGGAGAAAATACGCCAACTGGTGCAGGAGCAGACATTCACCTCGGAGCAGGGGCGCTGCTTCGACGTCACGATTACCAGCGGCGTGTCGGCCTTTCAGGGTGCCGAGGAGACGGTGGAGGCTATCCTGCATCGAGCAGACCAGAATCTCTACCAGGGCAAGCGGTCGGGCCGCAATCGGGTCGTCGCGGATGAGCGGGGTCGTTAAGAGCGTCCAGGCCTGGTGCTGGCTGCGAGGCGGGCGGGGAGCCACTCTCCGTCTCACCGTACGAAGGCTTTCCTGATCAGCTTTTGCAGTGTCTTCCCGTAGGGCGGGTAGATCATTGCCGCGGCGTTGAAGCGCTGCTTCACGAAGACGCCCTTGGCGTTGCTGAAGGTCAGGAAGCCCTCTTGGCCGTGATACCGCCCCATGCCGGACGGCCCCACCCCGCCGAAGGGCAGATCCTCCTGCGCGGCATGCAGGAGCGTATCGTTGATGCATACACCGCCAGCATGGGTTTCGTGGAGTACCCGCTCCTGTTCGTGCCTGTCGTAGCCGAAGTAGTAAAGCGCCAGCGGTCGTGGGCGATCGTTGACGTAGTCGAACGCCTCTTCGAGGCGCTCGTAGGGCACGACCGGCACTAGGGGGCCGAAGATCTCCTCCTGCATGACGGTCATCTCGTCGCTGACATCGAGCAGGATCGCAAGCGGCATCCGCCGTCCCTGGCCCGCCTCGTAAAGGCGGACCTCACGAGCCCCTTTGCTCACGGCATCCTCGAGGTAGCCCTGGAGACGTTCGAAGTGCCGTTCGTTGATGATCGCGGTGTAGTCGGGGTTGTCCTCGAGTGTGGGGTAGAAGCTCAGCATCGCCTCGCGGAAGGCCTTCACGAAATCATCGACCCGCTCTCTGGGCACCAGCACATAGTCCGGTGCGATACAGGTCTGTCCGGCGTTCAGCGACTTGCCGAAGGCGATACGCTGTGCGGCGTCCTTCAGCGGCACGTCACGGGAAACGATGGCCGGCGACTTGCCGCCCAGTTCCAGCGTCACCGGCGTCAGGTTATCGGCCGCGGCGCGCATGACATGCCTGCCGATCGAGGTGGCGCCGGTGAACAGCAGGTGGTCGAACGGTAGCCTGGAGAAGGCAGCGCCCACCTCTGCCTCACCCAGCACCACGGTCACCAGATCCTCCGGGAATACGCGGGCAATCAGATCCTTCAGCAGTTGCGAGGTGCGCGGCGTCGCTTCGCTCATCTTGATCATGACGCGGTTACCGGCCGCCAGGGCGCCGGTCAACGGGCTGATGGCGAGAAAGAGCGGATAGTTCCAGGGCACGATGATTCCCACCACACCGAGCGGCTGGTAAACGACCTTGGACCTGGCCGGTTGGAAGACCAGGTTGACCGAGCGGCGGGAGGGCTTCATCCACCGCTTCAGCCGTTTGCTGGCGTAGTCGATGCCATGCAGGCTTGGCATGATCTCGGCGAGCAGGGTCTCGTCGGCGGAGCGGGTGCCGAAATCGTCGGAGATCGCACGGGCGATCGTGTTCTGCTCGCTCTTGATCAGCTCGCGAAGTTGTCAGAGCCACTCTCGGCGCTCCAGGGACGACGGCATGGGATTGGCCCGGCAGGCTGCCCGCTGCCGTTTCAACAGGTGCTCCAGCTCATCCAGTGACATGGGGTTCCTGTCCGGTTCCTGCGGCATCTCAGCACTCCCGTTGATCACGGCTAACGACTCCAGCGTATCGGCATGACGGGTTTCTGCTTTGATACATCTGGCTACCCTTGCAAGGAACTTAGCAGCAGCTCGCGGTGAAGTCTTGGAGAGCCTCGTGGCGTTGACGACCCGGTCCGAAAGCCGCCGGACGTGGGCCGTGCTCACGCTAGAATGGAGCCGTGAACTATTCCACCGATACCCGCTACCAGACGCTGCGCCGAATTTCGGCGGGCACCACGATCAGTTACAGCCTACCCCTGACCGGCTATGGCGGCGGGCTACCGCGGAAGCGCTGGCTGGTGGAGCATGAGCGGGGGCTGGTTCAGGGAGAGCTGTTCACGCTCGCGTAGCGGCCTGCGCTTGCTCAGGGCTCGTCGGACAACCCTTCCAGCAGCTTGCCGAGTAGCTCACTCAACGTTTTCTGCTCTTCGCGGTTGAGGGCGGTGAGCATCCTGGCCTCGTTCTCCACGTGGCGGGGCATCATCCCTTCCATCAGCGCCATGCCTTTCTCGGTCAGCGAGACCAGTGTGCCGCGTCGGTCCTCGGGGTTGGGCGAACGAGCAATCAGACCCGCTTTTTCCAGTCGATCCAGCCGGCTGGTCATTCCTCCCGAGGAGATCATCAAGGTCTCGAACAGCTGCGTCGGCCCCAGACGATAGGGCGGGCCCGAGCGGCGTAGCGTGGCCAGCACGTCGAACTCCCCGGCCTGCAGGCCGTACTCCTTGAAGAAGGTTTGCAGCCGCTCCTGGGTGAGCTGCTGGGTGGTCTTCAGATATCCCACCACCTCCATCGGCAGCAGATCGAGATCGGGCATTTCCTGTTGCCATTGGGCAATGGCCTGCTTGACACGGTTCATAGGCAGGTTTATCTTTCCGTCAAGATACTTATTGGCAAGATTCTCTTTGCCATGCTATAGGAGCCGATCATGACCAACTCAGCGACGCCGCGCAACCGCACCGGCTGGTACGCCCTGGCTTGTCTGCTGCTGGTCGGCAGTCTGCTGGCGCTTTCGCTGGCCGTCGCCAAGCTCGCCGACGATGCCGGCGCGCCGCGTTTGAGTTTCCTGATGGTGGCCGTGACCGGCGCCGGTTTGCTGCTGCTGGCACTGGCGGCGCTGCAGCGCCAGCCGATGAGGCTCGACCGGCGCATCCTCGAGTACGCGCTGGTCTCGGGTGCACTGTTCGCCCTGCCCAATGCGCTGGTCTTCCTGGCGGTACGCCACGTGGGAGCCGGTTTCATCTCACTCAGCTTCGCCTTCCCGATCCTCGTGACCTGGGTGCTGGCGGTGGGGCTGGGCATGGAGCGCATCAATGCACTGCGGCTGCTGGGCGTGCTGCTGGGGCTGGCTGGCGGGGTGTTGCTGGCCTGGGCCAAGGCCGGCGGCATGCAGAGTGCCCAGGGCTGGGCCGCGCTTGTATTGACGATTCCGCTGATCCTGGCGCTGGGGAATGTCTATCGCACCCTGCGCTGGCCCGGTGGGGCGGGAGCGGTTTATCTGGCCGCGCTGATGCTGCTGGGCGGAGCGCTGACGCTCGCTCCCTTTGCGCTGGCATTCGAAATGCGGGAGGCGTCTCAGCTACTCGGTTCGAAAGTGATTCGGCTACTTCTGCTCGAAGGCATGGTTTTCACCGTGCTCTATGTCCTCTTCTTCGTGCTGCAAAAGATCGCCGGGCCCGTCTACCTCAGCCAGATCGGCATGGTGGCGGCGCTGGTCGGTACGCTGATTGCCGTCTTGCTGTTGGGGG
>SKVX01000347.1 GCA_007129225.1 Halomonas sp. | reverse complement strand
GGAGTGGCGCATCGGTATTCCCGAACAGCGTACGGCCCATGGCGAACTGGCGCCTGCCGTTCCGGCACTTGCCCAATGGCCGCTGGTCGACCCCCTCGAGGCGCTGGAGCCGGGGGATTGGGTGCTGGCTTTCGACTGTTCCACTGAGTGTGAGGTGTTGTCTGACCAGTGGTGGCGTCTGCATCGTGCCCTCGGCCGGGAAGCGCCAAGGGTGAGCCGTTTGCGCATCGGTGGCGATGAGCCGGCTCTGCCGGGGGAGTCCGTGGTGCAGTGGGCCCAGACGCCCGAATGGCACTCGCCGGGCCGCGTATGGCTCGTGGATCCGCGGGGCGAAGCGGTGCTGACTTACTCGCGCGAAGTGGAACTACGCGATGTGATGGATGACATCAGCCATTTATTGCGCATGAATCCTGAAAAACGTGCGGCGCCGGAGCTTGAGGTCGGCAATCGCTGAAAGGGCAGAGGTCGTGTTTCACGCTCTGGGTAGGCATCATCGAGTGGCAGTCAGGATCGATTGAGGAAGGTATCCATGCAGGGTATATCGACGCGGGGCCATGAAGGGGCGTCTCGGCTGGGGCTTCTGCTCAGCCTGAGTCTGGCAGGTATTGTCTTCACCACCGTCGTGATTCTGGTGGGTGTCTGGACGCGCCTGGTGGACGCCGGCCTGGGATGCCCGGACTGGCCCGGTTGCTATGGTCGCCTGGTGGTTCCCGATGCCGATCGGGCCATGGCCCACTCCCCGGATGCGCCGCTGGAAGTCTTCAAGGCCTGGGTCGAGATGATTCATCGCTATGTGGCTTCGGCGCTGGGGTTGCTGGTGATCGCCCTGCTGGTGGCGGGTGCCGGCTTGCGTAAGCGCCAGGGGTATCCCTGGGGGGTGAGCGTGGCGCTGTTGGTGGTGATCCTGCTGCAGGGGGCATTCGGCGCCTTTACCGTCACGTTGAAGCTC
Source organism: Halomonas sp. (assembly GCA_007129225.1). Classification (GTDB taxonomy): domain Bacteria; phylum Pseudomonadota; class Gammaproteobacteria; order Pseudomonadales; family Halomonadaceae; genus Halomonas. The sequence goes on along the minus strand of SKVX01000347.1, from coordinate 3,638 downwards.
TGGCCCCAGGTGGTGACGATGCACCTGCTGGGCGGTTTGGCCGTGTTGTTGCTGTTTCTCTGGCTGCATTTGCGACTTCGTCGATTTGCCGCCGGAGACACCAAGGAGCGTCCCAGGCGGCGGCTGACGCCCCTGTGGGGGCTTGCCGCACTGATGCTATTGCTCCAGCTTGCCCTGGGCGGTTGGGTTTCCAGCAACTACGCCGGTATCGCCTGCCAGGGCTTTCCAACCTGCAATGGCCAGTGGTGGCCGGAGATGGACTGGAGCGAGGGTTTCCATCTGACCCAGACGGTGGGGCCGAACTATCTGCATGGGCAACTGCACGCCGATGCAAGAGTCGCCATTCAACAGGGGCATCGCATCGGTGCGCTCCTGCTGGGGTTGGTCCTGGTGGCTCTGGCGATCCGCCATTGGCATGAGGCACGCCTGCGGCCCTGGCTGGGTGGCCTGGTCGGTATCTACGCGCTTCAACTGGGGCTGGGGGTTGCCAATGTCCTGCTGTGGCTGCCGCTTTGGCTGGCCCTGCTGCATACCGCCGGAGCAGTGGCCCTGGTCCTGTGCCTGGCGTTGGCGGTATGGCATTGGCGAGAGGCGGCGGGGGATGTGAATACAAAACGAAAGGACAAGGAGTGGGCGCATGTCTAATGCGGTAATGAAGCGAACGGGACTGAAGCGTGTCCTGGTGGCACCCTTCACTACCGAGGGCGCTGCCGACTGGACCGGGCAGGATCTGCTCACATTGTGCAAGCCGCGTGTGGTCGTCGTCATGCTGGCTTGTGCCCTGGTGGGCATGGCGTTGGCGACACCGACCTTGCCGCCGCTCAGCACGGTGGTTTTCGGGCTGGCCGGGATCGGGTTCGCAGCCGGCGGGGCCGCTGCATTCAACCATGTGGTCGATCGTCGGCTGGATGCCATGATGTTGCGAACGTCGCGTCGCCCGCTGGCCAGCCAGCGTATGCCGACGTGGCTGGCGCTGGCCTGGGCCTCGCTGCTCTCCGTGTCGGGTATTCTCCTGCTGTTGTGGCAGGTCAATGCGTTGACGGCGTGGTTGACCCTTGGCTCGCTGATCGGCTACGCGCTGATCTATACCGCCTTTCTCAAGCGAGCCACGCCGCAGAACATCGTCATCGGTGGCGTTGCCGGCGCGGCGCCGCCGCTGCTGGGGTGGACGGCAGTCACCGGCCAGTTGGGTCCGGAGCCACTGCTGCTGCTGCTGATCGTGTTTGCCTGGACGCCGCCTCATTTCTGGGCGCTGGCGATCCACAAGCGCGAAGAGTATGCGCGCGCCGGGGTTCCCATGTTGCCGGTCACCCATGGCGAGGCATTCACTCGGCTTCAGGTCTGGCTATACGGCTGGTTGACGGTGGCAGTGACGATGTTGCCGTTCGTCATCGGCATGAGTGGAGCGGTCTATCTGGTTGGCGTCCTGGCGCTCAATATTCGCTTCATGTTCTGGAACTGGAAGGTTTGGCGAGGGCACGACCCCGAGGCGCCCCTGGCCGCATTCTGGTTCTCGATCCGCTATATCCTCGGTGTGTTCGGGGTACTGCTGCTTGACCACTACGCGGCTCTCTGGGCGATCTGACACTCCTCGGGCGCCGAACCCACGGCGCCCTCACTCCGGTCGCTCACCACAGCCAGGCGATCAGGTAGTAGGCCATCAGGGTCACGACCACGGTGCTCATCAGGTTCAGCATGAAGCCTGCACGTATCATCGACTGAATCTTCATATGACCGGTGGCGAACACAATGGCATTGGGTGGCGTGGCCACCGGCATCATGAATGCGCAGCTTGCGGCGATGGCGGCGGGCACGGTAATCAGCAGCGGCGAGACTCCCTGGGACATTGCCAGTGCCCCGAGCAGAGGCAGAAATGCCGCAGCGGTAGCGGTATTCGAGGTTATCTCCGTCAGGAAGATGACCACCAATACCACGATCCCGGTCATGGCCAGCAGCGGTAAGAGACCAAACACGCCAAGCTGCATGGCTATCCATTCGGCCAGGCCCGAGCGGGTGATGGAGCCTGCCAGCGATAGGCCGCCGCCAAACAGCAGCAGAATGCCCCAGGGCAATTTCTTTGCTTCCTCCCAGACCATCAGGCGCTCACCGTCTTCGCGACCACTGGGCACCAGGAATAGGGCGATGCCGGCGGTGATGGCGATACCTGTGTCTGACAGCCACCCAAGTCCCAGGTCATTGAGTAGCGGGCGAGCCACCCAGGCCAGGGCGGCTGCCAGGAAGATGATGCCCACCCGTGCCTCCGGCTTGGTGATTCCGCCAAGCTGTGACAGTTGATCGTCGATCATGGTGTCGCCGCCATCCGCGGTCTGGACATCGAACCCCCGGCGAGTGAGCCACCACCAGGCGCTGGCCATCATGACGATGCTGATTGGTAGGCCAATCAGCATCCATTGCGCGAAGCCGATATCGATGCCGCGATCCTCGGCCAGGTAGCCGGCGAGCAGGGCATTGGGAGGGGTGCCGATCAAGGTGGCGACACCGCCGATGCTTGCCGAGTAGGCGATGGCCAGCAGCAGGGCGGTGGCGTATTGCTTCAGCTCTTCGGGGTCGCTGTCGCTGAGCAAGTTGACCACCGACATGCCAATTGGCAGCATCATGATGGTGGTTGCCGTATTGGATACCCACATGCTGAGAAAGCCGGTGGCGATCATGAAGCCGGCAATCTGCCTTCTTGGCTGCTGCCCGACCACCTTGAGTACATGCAGGGCGATACGACGATGCAAGTTCCAGTACTGCATCGAGATGCCCAGCAGGAAACCACCCAGGAAGAGATAGATGATGGGGTTGGCGTAACTCGTTGCGGCTTCCGCCATGGTGCCGAGATTCAGTGCCGGAACCAGTGCCAGGGGAAGTAGCGCAGTGACCGGTATGGGGATGGCTTCCGTGGACCACCATGTAGCCATCCATAGCGCCAGGCCGGCACAGGCCCAGGCGGTCTCCGGCATACCCGTGGGGGGCGGCGCCACGAGTGTCATGACAAGCCATAGCGGGCCCAGCCAAAGGCCTATACGACCGACTCGATTGGGCCCAGGTGTCTTTGGTGGTGTCTCGCTTGTGGTCTGCATGGGTTCTCGACGGCTGCTCAAGGGGGAATGGCACAGAATCCAAGGCTGCTTCTATTATACTTCTGTTGATATGCGGCTTCGGTCAAAGGTAAGGCTAGTCGAGCATAGTGATATCTGCCGCGGGAGGGGTGTGTCCATGTCTAGCGGCAACAGACCGGTTCAACTACCGAGCCTTGAGGCACTACGTGGGCTCTGCGAAGCGGCGGGGCGGGATATCCTTGCTGTGCGCAAGGTCGGCAGCGATGTGCAATACAAGACCGATGAGAGCCCGGTCACCGAAGCGGACTACGCCGCTCAACGGCGCCTGGAGGAAGGCTTGCCTCAGTTGATTGACCTTCCCATGCTCGCCGAGGAACAGGCATTGCCCCGCTGGAAGGTGCGTAGCCAATGGCAATGCTACTGGCTGGTCGATCCTCTCGACGGCACGCGTGACTATGTCGACGGCTATGACGACTTCACCGTGAATGTGGCGCTTATCCGGGACGGCGATGTGCTGCTCGGCATGGTCCATGCGCCTGCAACCGGCTTGACCTGGGCCGGCGGCTCGGGCCT
>SKVX01000423.1 GCA_007129225.1 Halomonas sp. | reverse complement strand
TCGCTGTGCCGCTCCGACCGCGTGGCCAAGTACAACCGCCTGCTGGTGATCGAGCAGCAGTTGGGAGAGGAAGTCGATTACCCGGGGCGTGCGGCCATCAAGGGGCAGTGAGTCACTGTGGCAGTACTCACTATTGAGTAGCTGACCGACGATATTGACTACACGGCTTGTAAGAGATTGCCTACAAAATGCCGACGTTATAGGCTTAGTTTCAGGCAGGAAGACCGACGCCTTGGGTGTCGGTATTTTTCTATCTGATTGTTTTTCAATAGATTCCTTATTGGGTGAAAGCAAAAGTTAAGTTAGGAATGGGGGCGGGGAGGAGTTGCGCCTCTCTGGGGAAATGCCACAATGAACGTGGGACAAGGGAGAGCGGGATAGCTCTCCGGCAGGATGCAAAACGGGATGCGTTAAAGCGGGTGCGCCCGGTGCGACAGGATGTCGCCTCCGGGCAGGGATGTCACCACAAGGAGTCGGACGGAGGGAGCCGTCCAAGGAACAGCTGGGAGCCGGGCGGCCTGAGGGTCGCCTTTTTCAGGTGTGGTATTCAGATCGTTCAGAAAGTCAAAACGCCGGACGTGTCGACGTCCGGCGTTTTCTTGCGCGCGTAGTTCAGCGCTCCAGGTGCTGCAGCTTACCCGGCTTGCCATCCCACTCTTCGGCATCGGCGGGCGGGTCCCTCTTCTCGGCAATGTTGGGCCAGACCTCCGCGAGCTCGGCGTTGATGGCGATAAACTCCTCCTGTCCCTCCGGCAGCTCGTCCTCGGCGAAGATGGCTTCCGCCGGGCACTCCGGCTCGCACAGGGCACAGTCGATGCATTCGTCCGGGTGGATGACCAGGAAGTTGGGGCCTTCATAGAAACAGTCCACCGGGCAGACTTCGACACAGTCGGTGTACTTGCACTTGATGCAGTTCTCGGTGACGACAAATGTCATGCCTGTCTCCCTCCTCGGGGCCGGGGTGTGCGTGCCCGGTCTGGTGATATTAAGCATCAGGCGATAGGCCTGATGGTTATAAAAAAATCTGTTTATATAATCTGCGCTTGGAGAAACGCTTCATTCTAGTCATGCGCCCCGGTGGGGGCAAGCCGACTAGACGCGTTCGCGCCACTCATACAGCAAAGCCAGCGCCTGCCGCGGCGACAACCCGTCGGGGTCCAGGCCCGCCAGCGCCTCGATCAGCGGATGCGGTGCTGTGGCGAACAGGTCGGTCTGCTGCGGGGCCGGCTCGCCATTGCCGGGCAGGGGCAGGCGACTGCCCTGGTCGACCTCCTGCTGCTCCAGCTGCGCCAGTTTTTCCCGGGCCCGTGCGATCACCCCCTGGGGAACGCCGGCCAGTTGAGCCACCTGAAGGCCATAGCTCTGGCTGGCGGGTCCCTCCTCGACCCGGTGCATGAAGACGATGCCGTCCCTGTGCTCGGCGGCGGTGAGGTGGACATTGGCCACCCCCTCGGCCTGTTCGGCCAGGGCGGTCATCTCGAAGTAGTGAGTGGCGAACAGCGTGAAGGCCCGGCTCCGGGTCAGGTGTTCAGCGCTGGCCCAGGCCAGCGACAGGCCGTCGAAGGTGCTGGTGCCCCGCCCGATCTCGTCCATCAGCACCAGGCTCTGCTCGGTGGCATTGTGCAGGATGCTGGCGGTCTCGGTCATCTCCACCATGAAGGTCGAGCGGCCCCCGGCAAGGTCATCGCTGGAACCGATGCGGGTAAAGATGCGATCCACGGGGCCGACTCTGGCCGCATCGGCGGGCACGAAGCTACCGGTATGGGCCAGCAGGGTGATCAGGGCCGCCTGGCGCATGTAGGTGGACTTGCCGCCCATGTTGGGGCCCGTGATGATCAGCATCCGGCGGCTGTCGTCCATGATCAGGTCGTTGGGCACGAAGGGGGCGTCGCTGACCTGCTCCACGACCGGGTGCCGGCCGCCCCGGATCTCGATGCCGGGGGTGTCGAGCAACTGGGGGAGTTCAAAGCCGAGCGCCTGGGCACGTTCGGCAAAGGTGGCCAGTACATCCAGCGACGCCAGGGCCTGGCCGGTGGCCTGCAGTGCGCCAAGCTCGGCATTGAGCGCATCGAGCAGGCTCTCGTAGAGCAGCTTCTCCCGGGCCAGGGCGCGGGACTTGGCCGACAGCGCCTTGTCCTCGAACTCCTTGAGCTCGGGAATGATGAAGCGCTCGGCATTCTTCAGCGTCTGGCGGCGGATATAGTCCACCGGGGCTTCCTGGGCCTGGGCGCGCGGGATCTCGATATAGTAGCCGTGCACCCGGTTGTAGCCCACCTTGAGGCCGGGCAGGCCGGTGCGCTCGCGCTCGCGGAGTTCCAGCTTGATCAGGTAGTCGCCGGCGTGCTCAGCCAGGCCGCGATACTCGTCGAGCTCGGCATCGTAGCCCTCGCGGATCACGCCGCCGTCGCGGATCACCACCGGCGGGTTGTCCATCAAGCCGCGGCTCAGGGTGTCGGCAAGCTCCGGGTAGGGACGGATATGGTGCTGCAGGTCGTCCAGGGCGGTGCCGTCGCTGAAGGTGCTCAGTTCCTGCTGCAGCGCCGGTAGCGCGAGAAGGGCGTCACGCAGCCGGGCCAGGTCCCGTGGCCGTGCGCTGTAGAGGGCCACCCGGGCCAGGATGCGCTCCACGTCGCCGATGGCCTTGAGCAGGTCGCGCAGCGCGGCGAAGGCCTCCTGGTCGAGCAGCAGAGCGACCGCTGCCTGGCGATTCTGCACCAGGGTGCGGTCGCGCAGCGGGCGGTTGAGCCAGCGCTTGAGCAGGCGCGAGCCCATGGCGGTGGCGGAGGTGTCGAGTACGCTGGCCAGGGTGTTGTCGGCGGTGCCGCCGAGGTTGGTATCGATCTCCAGGTTCCGGCGGCTGGCGGCATCGATCACCACGGCATCGTCACGGCTTTCCACGCCCAGCGCGGTGACATGGGGCAGTCGCGAGCGCTGGGTGTCCCGGGCGTATTCGATCAGCACGCCGGCGGCGGTGATGGCGGCCTCGAGATGGGCGCAGCCGAAGCCGCGCAGGTCCTGGCACTGGAACTGGTCGCACAGGGTGCGGGTGGCACCGTCGTGGTCGAAAAGCCAGTCGCTCTGGCGGCGCAGGCCGCGGCGCCCCTCCAGGGTCGGCGGCAGGGACAGGCTCTCCGGCACCAGCAGCTCGGCGGGATCGAGGCGCTGTAGCTCGGCCAGCATCTCGCTCTCGCCCTCGACCTCGAGCACGCTGAAGCGGCCGCTGGAGAGCTCCAGCCAGGCCAGCCCCCAGCACGTCCCCAGGGGCTGCACGGCCACCAGCAGGTTGTCGCGACGGGCATCGAGCAGCGCCTCGTCGTAGAGGGTGCCGGGGGTGACGATGCGCACCACCTTGCGCTCGACCGGGCCCTTGCTGGTGGCCGGGTCGCCGAACTGTTCGCAGATCGCCACCGACTCGCCGGCCTTGACCAGGCGGGCGAGGTAGCCTTCGGCGCTATGGTAGGGCACCCCGGCCATGGGAATCGGATTGCCCGCCGACTGGCCGCGCTGGGTGAGGGTAATGTCCAGCAGCGTCGCGGCGCGCTTGGCGTCGTCGAAGAACAGTTCGTAGAAATCGCCCATCCGATAGAAGAGCAGCACCTCGGGATGCTCGCGCTTGATTCTCAGATACTGGGTCATCATGGGCGTATGCTGGGCGCTGGCCTGTGACATGGGGGTCCTGTGCTGAGCGGTCGGTTCCGGGTCTCTGGCGTGGCGATGGTGCCACGGCCTGCATATCGCAGACAAAGGCGCTATTGTACGCAAAAGTCTACCCCTGCGCGCGGCCGGCGTCAGGGGACGGCCACCACCTCATGAAGGAGCGACACCATGGCACATCGCGCCGCCAGTCTGGCCAATCTCGACCTGATTACTCTTGCCGAACGCCTGGGGCGCCGCTGCCGGGAGCACGGTTTGAGCGTGACCGCTGCCGAGTCCTGCACCGGCGGGGGCGTCGCCAGCGCCATCACGGCCGTGGCCGGCAGCTCCGACTACTTCGAGACCGGCTACGTGACCTACTCCAATGCCGCCAAGAGTCGCCTGCTCGGCGTGCCGGAGTCGACGATCGCCCAGCACGGCGCGGTGAGCCGTGAGGTGGTCGAGGCCATGGTCGCCGGCGCCTGTCGCGAGAGCGGCGCAGGACTTGGCGTGGCGATCAGCGGTGTGGCCGGCCCCGATGGCGGTTCGCCGGACAAGCCGGTGGGTACCGTCTGGCTGGCCTGGGGCAATGCCGAACGGCAGCAGGCCGAGCGGCTTCACTATCCCGGGGACAGGCGGGCGGTGCGGGAGCGCGCGGTGCGTGACGCCATCGTCGGCTTGATCCGCCATATCGAGGCCGGTCATATCGAGATCAAGTAGGCGCCACGGTTGGCGCGGGGCGATTTTTTCGCCATACTACTGTCCAATCATACAGTGTCCGGGCGACCCTTTATCGGTTTCGTCCGCCATACCGATTGTCTGGCCAGCGAACGTCAGGGCGGTCCTTGCGCCGCAGTCCAGCAACCGAATTTCTGCCGACGAGTTCTACGAGGAGCGCCACATGGCACAGGAAGACAACCGTTCAAAGGCATTGAATGCCGCCCTTTCCCAGATCGAGCGCCAGTTCGGCAAGGGTAC
>SKVX01000156.1 GCA_007129225.1 Halomonas sp. | reverse complement strand
CTGCAAGTGGCCGAGGAGGTCGTCGAGGAGACGCTCTATTCGCATCTGCTTAAATCCAACTGCCCGGTGACCGGCCAGCCGGACTGGGGCAGCGTGCTGATTCGCTACCGCGGGCCCAGGCTCGACCGGGAAGGTTTGCTTCGCTACCTGATCGGCTATCGCCAGCATCAGGATTTCCATGAACACTGTGTCGAGCACATCTTCACCGACCTCATGGCCCGGGCGCGGCCCGAACGGCTGCTGGTGCTGGCGCGCTACGTACGCCGCGGCGGGCTCGATATCTCGCCCTGGCGCGCCACCCCCGGCGAGAGACCGCCCGAGCCCCTTCGCTTGGCAAGACAATAGCGGCTTGGTTAAAGTGCTCTGGACTTGAATCGGCAACCGACGGGGCCGATACGCCGCCGATGAGGAGAAGACATGGACGCGATGACCCTGCTGCATGAACGCAGCTCCATGGGCAAGCTGATGGGGCCACCGCCTGGGCCCGAGCAGCTCGAAGCGATCTATCGGGCCGCACTGCGGGCACCCGATCACAAGGAGCTGCGCCCCTGGCGCTTCATCGAGTTTTCAGGGGAGGGCCTGGACCGCCTGGGTGAGCTGTTCGCCGAAGCCGAGTTCCGCGAGGACCCGGATGTCGGCGACGCGGCACTGGATGCCGTGCGCAAGAAGCCGCATCGGGCCCCCATGATCATTGCCGTGGTCGCGAAGGTGACACCGGATATACCCAAGGTGCCGAAGATCGAGCAGGTGGTCTCGGCCGGCTGTGCCGGCCATGGCATCCTGCTGGCGGCCCACGCCCTGGGGCTGGGGGCCATGTGGCGCAGCGGCAAGTACGCCTTCGACCCCACCGTGCGCAAGGGCCTCGGCCTGGAAGAGGAAGACGAGCTGATCGCCTTCATCTACCTGGGTCAGTTGGCAGGGCGGCACAGGCCCGTTCCCGAGCACCGCCTCAGCGACTTCATCGAACGCTGGACCTGACCATGCGCGAGATCGGCATCCCCCACCCGCGACTGCCGCTGCCCGAAGCCGGCCAGCGGGACGATCCGGCGGGCTTTCTGGCCTGGCTCAGTGACGCGATTCCCATGGTCGAGCATCTGGGCATTCGCGAGATGCGCTGGGAGGGGAAAGGGGAAGGTGAGCAATTGGTGTGGCAGCTCTCGCTCACTCCCAATCTCAACGACAAGGGCACCGGCTTCGGTGGGGGCCTGACCGCCCAGTCCACGCTGCTGGGTTGGTGCTGGACCACGCTCTGGCTGCGCGAGCATGGGTTTGCCCGAGACGTGGTCGTGGCCAAGGCCACCCAGCGCTTCCTGGCGCCGGTCACGGGCGATTACCGCATGACCTGTGCCCCCGAGTCGCTGAAAGGCCCCGACAGCCTGTCGGAACAGTTGCAGAGCCGTGGGCGAGGGCGCATCGCCCTGGTGCAGCAGCTCTGGTCCAACGACACCCTATGCCTGGAAGCACGCGGCGATTACGCTGTGCTGCCCACCGGCTGAACCGAAAAACCGGCTTGCAAACGCGCACTTAAGCCGTTAGTATTTGCGCCGTTCTGACGTACAAGGCACAGCCGAAGGGCGTGAGGACACACAATGTGGAGGGGTGTCCGAGTGGTCGAAGGAGCACGCCTGGAAAGTGTGTAAGTCGCAAGGCTTCGAGGGTTCGAATCCCTCCCCCTCCGCCACTGAATATCGAAAAAGCCGCTGATTTCAGCGGCTTTTTCTTTGTTTGGCGTAACTACGTCTGCTCCATACTGTGCATCTGGCTTTTCCTGAATCGTCTCGGGGCCTGTTGGCAACCCGGTAGCGCCTGACTCATCTCCGCGACAGCCCTTGCCTGGGAGCTTGGCGAAGCTGGATGTCACGACTGAAGTCTATGCCGAGGTGCTCAAGAAATCGGTCGCTGCACCTGACACCCTTCAATAGTGCTTCGCTTGGAGATTTAGACCGCCCAATGACATCTTCGAGCGATTCCGAACCCTCGAGTTTCGTCCGCACCCTGGCCAAGGGGTATGCGGGGATGATCCTATTGCTCCTGGGGCTAGTCCCGGCTTTTGCGATTACTTACCTGTATTTTTTTCAGGCCCCCTCGCTTCGCTTCGAGCATCATGGCTTTCACGAAATTGCCATCGGAATTTCCCTGCTACAGAGCGGGTTCATCGCTTATGTCACTTACCATTGCTACCTCCAGACTCGAGAACAGTTTCTACGCTGGCTAACGCTTGGCTTTTTAGGATTTACCGTCATCTACGGTTTGCACGGAGCCTTCACCCGCTTTTCACACGACCACATTATGCTATTTACCTTGTATGGCCCGGCATCCCGGCTGGTAATGGCGTCTTGCTTGTTAATTGGTTTATTGGCGTATGGGAGGCTAGAACAACCCGCCTTGAAAACACGACCTTTGCGATTTTGGCTGGTCTGGCTCGGTGCGTTCGTGGCCATCGATGCCCTTGTCTACCTGTTGGCTTTCTCGGAATGGGCGGGGGCGTCGCGATGGGTGATGGAAATTGCGGCCATGAGCATCCTGTTGGGTTGTGGGTTTATCATTGTGGTTCGCCGCATACGCTCGCCCCTGATGACGATCTACGCATTGTCGGTCTTGTTCTTTTCTCAATCCTCTCTCGCGTTTCTGCTGGGGTCGGCCTGGAGCCACACGTGGTGGCTGGCCCATGCAAGTTTTGCGACCGGTTTCATGGCGCTGAGCTATGGTGTCATCCAGGCGTTCCTGACCACGGGCTCCTTCTCGCGGGTTTATAGTCAATCAGAAATGATGGAACAGATCAGGGCGGAGAAGGCGCGAACTGACGACGCCTTGCTGGAGTTGCAGCGCGCGCATGAAGCGCTCGAGGTTGCCGCTGCCACAGACTCACTCACAGGCTGCGCGAATCGCCGGGAATTTGAGGCCCGGGGTAGGGCGGAAGTGGAGCGCGTAAAACGTAGCGGAGCACCCCTCTCATTCGTCACGATCGATCTCGATCACTTCAAGCAAATCAACGACGACCATGGTCATAGAGCCGGCGACGAAGTACTCAGAGCATTTGTCAAGCTGGTGAAAACGACGTTGCGTCCCAGCGACTTGGTTGGTCGAATAGGTGGCGAGGAGTTTGCTCTTGTCCTGCCTGACACACCGCTCGAAGGCGCTGTGATGATAGCGGAGCGATTACGGAGGCTCACCGAAAGTGAAGTTGTTACGCTTTCCGGGGCAAAAATACGATTTACGGTGAGCCTCGGTGTTGCACAGTACGGCCCCGACGGTGGCACCTATGAATCCGTAATCGAAGCTGCAGACAGCCGCATGTATCGTGCAAAACAGGCAGGACGAAACCAGGTCACCACGCCGTGAGTATCACGGGCGTCAGGTCTTTTCCAAACCATGCCCGTGTGTGAATGGCCATCAGGCCACCCACGACCTGCTCACCGACTTGCCCAACCTGTGCGCTCCGGTGTCTTCAGGATTTCGTCATGCTTGTAGCCAGCGTTAGTGGGTCACTGCACAGGCTGCGACAAGCGTGATCAGCTGCCGTGTTTCTCTGCGAAGCTGCTCGATCGACGCCATGTGATTCGCTCCTGCGGATTGCTTGATGGCCATTGCGGCAGGCGCTCGGCAATGGACACATAGCTATCAACCTTCCGGCAGGTGCGCGAGGCGCCTTCCCTACGCATATTCCCTACGCATATCTTTGCTGTTCATGATGAGCGCGTTGATATCCGGGCCGGCATTTTCCTTCTCGGCGGTGATCGGTGCTCCCGTCTGCGACAGCAACGGGGCCCGACTGCGGTCCGCGCCTGCAGTGCTGGAGGGGGCGCTTCGGGTCGATTCCATCGACGCCGGTGATCTCCAAGCCACTGGCCGATGGTTGACAGCCGGCATGGCTGATGAAGTGTGGGAGCTGGCACGGAATGTGGCGTTATCCAGCGGAGTGTTCGAGTGAACGACAGTATCTGAAATATTTTCATTAATATCAGTTGGATATGGGGATTTCAAGGTATCGGCTCACGGCTCGAGGTGGCTGCAACTGATGAATATATATGTACAGAGTCTAATCATTGTGAAATTATTGTATGAGATCTGTCGTCCACTGCATGATCGCAGGAAGTAGGGAGCACCTTGAATCAGGGGCACCATGATGGCTGTAGGTGGCGACGTCGAGATTCCAACCTTCACTGTCATGCTCTCACTTTAGGAACGATCGATGCGGAACAATGGTCCGGTCACACAAGTCAACCACTCTCTCTCCCCGGATGATGTGCTCATCTCCAAGACCGACACCCAGAGCTACATCACCTATGCCAACCCTCGTTTCATCGAGATCAGCGGTTTCAGTCTTGATGAGCTGGTGGGCTCGCCACACAACCTCGTACGCCACCCCGACATGCCCGAGGCCGTCTTCGAGGACATGTGGAAGACCCTGGGCAGCGGCAAGTCGTGGTCGGGTCTGGTCAAGAATCGTTGCAAGAACGGCGATCACTACTGGGTCAGGGCCAACGCGGTTCCGTTGAACGAAGGCGGCACGATCAAGGGCTACGCCTCGATCCGCGTCAAGCCCAGCGAGGAGGAGGTGCGCCAGGCCGATGAGGTCTATCGCGACATACGCGAAGGCGGCAAACGCTACG
>SKVX01000504.1 GCA_007129225.1 Halomonas sp. | reverse complement strand
TCGCGAAAGACCTGGCTGCCACCGTAGGTCGCCGCCGAGGAGGCGTAGAGGAAGGGGATGCCCTGCAGCTGGCAGAAATGCAGCAGCACCTTTGAGTACTCGAAGTTGTTGTCGAGCATGAAGCGACCATCCCACTCGGTGGTGTCCGAGCAGGCACCCTCGTGAAAGATGGCTTCGATGGGTGGCAACCTCGAGGGCTCGCCACGCAATACCGCCTCGACCCGCTCGCGGAAGTCATCCTTGTCCAGATAATCCCCGAGCGTGCAGTCGGCCAGATTGACGAACTTGGTACCGTCGAGCAGGTCGTCGACGACCAGTACGTCCGTGCGGCCACGCTCGTTGAGTGCCTTGACGAGATTCGAGCCGATGAAGCCGGCACCGCCTGTCACTACGATCATTGGGTTTCCTCGCTGCGGCGCCGTTGACTGCGCCTATAACCGATGTGCCTGTGATTGTATACTTGACGCCTTGTGAATTCATGGCCAACGGTGCTTTCCAATGACACTCTCGACACGATCGTCGACCTCGGCCCCCGGGTCGACGCCGGACGCGACGACCTTCCAGGGCCTGATCCTGGCCTTGCAGCAGTACTGGGCGGAACAGGGCTGCGTGGTGCTGCAGCCCCTGGACATGGAAGTCGGCGCGGGTACCTTTCATCCCGCCACCTTCCTTCGCTCCATCGGGCCCGAGACCTGGAACGCCGCCTATGTGCAGCCCTCTCGCCGGCCCACCGACGGTCGCTATGGCGAGAACCCCAATCGCCTGCAGCACTACTACCAGTTCCAGGTCGTCATGAAGCCCTCTCCCGCCGACCTGCAGGAGCGCTTCCTGGGCTCTCTCGAACGCCTGGGCATCGACCCCTTGGTACATGACATTCGCTTCGTCGAGGACAACTGGGAATCGCCCACCCTTGGCGCCTGGGGACTTGGCTGGGAGGTCTGGCTCAACGGCATGGAGGTGACCCAGTTCACCTATTTCCAGCAGGCCGGCGGTATCGAATGCTACCCAGTCACCGGCGAGCTGACCTACGGTCTCGAGCGTATCGCCATGTATCTGCAGAACGTCGACAGCGTCTATGACCTCGTCTGGACCGTGGCGCCCGACGGCTCCAAGGTCACCTACGGCGACGTATACTTGCAGAACGAACGTGAACAGTCGGCCTACAATTTCGAGCAGGCCGACGTGCCCGCCCTTTTCGCCGCCTTCGACCATCAGGAGAAGGAGTGCACCAAGCTGCTGGGGGTCGGCCTGCCACTCCCCGCCTACGAGCAGGTGCTCAAGGCATCCCACACCTTCAACCTGCTGGACGCGCGCCACGCCATTTCGGTCACGGAGCGCCAGCGCTACATCCTGCGCGTAAGGACAATGGCCCGCGATGTGGCACACGCCTACTACGATTCGCGCAAGGCTGCCGGCTTCCCCATGGCTCCCGAGGCGCTGCGCCAGGAACTGCTCGCCAGAGAGCCGCTTGCCGACCAGGGAGACGCATGAGCATGGCTGTTAATACCTTTCTGATGGAGCTGGGTGCCGAGGAGCTTCCGCCGAGTGCCATCGATACCCTTTCCGACGCCCTCGCCGAGGGAATCCGCCGCGGCCTCGCCGATGCCGAGATCAGTTTCAGCAATGTTCACGCCTGGGCCACGCCTCGCCGCCTGGCCGTGCAGGTCAGCGAGCTTGCCGACAAGCAGCCCGACCGGGAAGTCGAGCGCCGCGGCCCCGCCCTTGCCGCCGCCTTCAAGGACGGGGAACCGACCAAGGCCGCCCATGGCTTCGCCCGCTCATGTGGCGTCGATGTGGCCGACTTGATTCACCTGGAAACCGACAAGGGCACCTGGCTTGGCTACCGCGAGCGACAGTCCGGCGAGGCCACCACCGCTCTGCTGCCCGATATCGTAGCCAAGGCGGTAGCATCCCTGCCGGTACCCAAGAACATGCGCTGGGGCGCCTCACGCATCGAGTTTTCCCGGCCGGTGCATTGGCTGGTGATGCTCTATGGCAGTGACATCGTCGATGCTGAGGTCCTCGGGCTGTCTGCCGGCCGGACCACTCGCGGCCACCGCTTCCACGCTCCCGATGCCATCGAGCTGGCCCACGCCGAGGACTACCTGACGACCCTGGAAAACGCCTGGGTGCTGGCCGACCGACAGAGGCGTCGGGAAAGCATCCGCGAGCAGGTGCTGGCCGAGGCGGAGGTCCAGAAAGCCTCTGCGGTCATCGATGAGGCACTGCTCACCGAGGTGAGCGGCCTGGTGGAGTGGCCGGTGGCGCTGGCCGGAAGCTTCGACGACCGTTTCCTCGAGGTACCTGCCGAATGCCTGATCTCTTCGATGAAGGCCAACCAGAAGTACTTCCACCTGCTCGACAACAGCGGCAGGCTCAAGCCCCTGTTCATCACCATTGCCAACATTGATAGTCAGGATCCACAGCAGGTCATCGAGGGCAACGAGAAGGTCATCCGCCCTCGCCTGGCCGATGCCGCCTTCTTCTACGACACCGACCGCAAGCAGCCGCTGGCCACTCGCATCAGCGGCCTTGCCAGCGTGCTGTTCCAGAAACAGCTCGGCACCCTGGCCGACAAGGCGCATCGCACGGCGGCGGTGGCCGCCTTCGTCGCCGGCCGCATCGGCGGCGACGTGGCCCATGCCCGGCGCGCCGCCGAGCTCGGCAAGTGCGACCTGATCACCGAAATGGTGCTCGAATTCCCCGAGCTTCAGGGCATCATGGGCCGCTACTATGCCAGCCAGGATGGCGAGCCGGCCGACGTTGCCCAGGCGCTTGAAGAGCAGTACCTGCCACGCTTCGCTACCGACGCCATTCCCGAGACCCGTACCGGTCTCGCACTGGCGCTGGCCGACCGTCTCGACACCCTGACCGGTATCTTCGGTATCGGCGCACGACCCACCGGCACCAAGGACCCCTTCGCCCTCCGCCGAGCCTCCATCGGGGTACTCAACATCCTGGTCAAGGGCGAACTCGATCTGGATCTCCGCGAGCTGCTGGAACTTGCTGCTGCGCAACATCAGGAGCTCCCCTATGCCGAGAGCCTGGTCGAGGAAGTCCTGACCTATATGCTCGACCGCTTCCGCGCCTGGGGGCAGGATGAAGGGATCGAGGCCGAGGTCTATCACGCCGTGCGTGCCCGGCCGGTCACTCGCCCACTGGACTTTGCCCGGCGTCTTCGTGCCGTCCATGCCTTTGCCCAGCGCGAAGAGGCCGCATCTCTGGCGGCTGCCAACAAACGTGTCGCCAACATCCTCGCCAAGCAGGAAAGCGGGAGCACCCCTAGCAGCGTTGATCCCGGCCTGCTGCAGGAAACGGCCGAGGAAGCGCTCTTCGAGGCCCTGGCAGCCAAGCGCGAGGCCGTCATGCCGTTGTTCGCTGAAGGTCGCTACCATGATGCCCTGGACGCCCTGGCGACACTGCGTGACCCTGTCGATACCTTCTTCGACCAGGTCATGGTCATGGCGGAGGATGACGGTATCCGTGCCAATCGCCTTGCGCTGCTGGCCGGCCTCCAGGGGCTGTTTCTCGAAGTCGCTGACATCGCCCTGCTCCAACAGTAGGCACTCATTGCCTCCCCTAGCCGGCGAGCCTCACTCGCCGGTTTTTTCTTGCCTGATGTTTCACGTGAAACATTAATCCAGCATCCACCGCTTGGCGTCGAATGTTTCACGTGAAACACTACCCTCATCCCCATCAGGTCCCTGTATGCCCATGTACGATGCCAGCAAGCTTGTCATTCTCGACCGGGACGGTGTCATCAACCACGACTCCGACGCCTACATCAAGTCACTGGATGAGTGGATCCCCTACCCTGGCTCCATCGATGCAATTGCCCGCCTGAGTCGGTCCGGCTGGAGTGTTGCCATAGCGACCAATCAGTCGGGAATCGCTCGCGGCTACTACGACGAAGGGACGCTGGCGAGCATGCACGATGAGCTCAACCGTCTCGTGGCGGCCGCTGGCGGCCGCATCGCGCATATTGCCTACTGCCCTCATGGACCCGACGACGGCTGCGACTGTCGAAAACCCCGCCCGGGACTGCTCGTGCAGATCCGTCAGGCACTTGGGTTAAGTAGCCTTTCCGGGAGCTGGATCGTGGGGGATAGCCTGCGAGACCTGCAGGCCGGTGAGGCGATGGGCTGTCGTTCTGTGCTGGTGCGAACCGGCAAGGGCAAGCGGACGGAAAACAAGGGTAGCGGGCTGAAACAGGCCATGATCTTCGACGACCTGGCGGCCTTTACCAACTGGCTGCTGGCCAAATAATAGCGGAAAGCTTGCAGTGACATGCTTTATTACTAATATACAGTCTAACCTGCTGGCGTCTATCATTTCCTATTACTGGCAGGAGGCCGCAGCCCTCCCGGCGGTGTTGCCGGTATTCGCGACGACAATCAACCTTTCAGCCTCCGCCGAGGCGCCTATCGGCGCCAGTCGCGATGGGGACTCGGAGCGCCGAACCGAGCGCTCCAACAGCCGCTTTCTCCACCAACGTTGCCACGCCGCTGTAGACATGATGGATTGACCTGCCCCGCCTCAACGTCGTGGGTTACGTTGAGGTAGGGACCAGAACACAGAGCCACTATTGAGGGAGGCAGGTCATGAAACAGTCTAACG
>SKVX01000039.1 GCA_007129225.1 Halomonas sp. | reverse complement strand
CTGACCACTTCCTTCAGCAGTTCGAGAAACAGCTTGTCGGCTTCGGAGTGATCGGCGGGATCTTCGGGAATATGGACACTGGTGGTGTCGGAGATCTCGTTGGCGATGCGTGACACGACGCCCTCCTGATTCTCTTCGCTCAGGTGACGCCGCGCGATGGCCAGCGACTGCTCGAGGATCTGCGGCTCCTGGAGCATTTTCTTGATGAACCCGCGTAGCTCATTGATCACGCGAGTCTTCTGGATTTCCGATGCGGACATGGCGGTCTCCTCATGATGATAGCCGTGTCGGTGATGGGATGACGATAGCATGTTTGATGGGGGACGGGAGAGGTCGGGGTTCCTGTGCTGGGTCAAGAACGGCAACTGTTGGGACAGCGTTTACATGGAATCGCTTGGACAAAGCGACAAGCTCGGTTACGCTACCTTACAAAGTATGCGGCTATCACAAAAAAGACTGATCGGCTCCCATGCCAGCGATTGATTTCAGATGATACTGAAGTGATCCACATGAGGCATCCCGGGTGTGCTGAAATCATTGCGTGGAATGAGCGAGGCTTATGGCGTGATGCGGTGAATGCCTGTGGTAGCCGCTCATGTATATGGCGGGTAACCGGCTCACAGAATTGGCATGATGTCAGTCATTGGCATGATGTGAGTGATACAACAGATTTCGAAAGGGAATCGGGAAAGGAAGCACCACCCCCAAGCCCCCATTGGGCGGGTGAGCCCCGGAATAATAATAATTCAAAAAATATTTCAAGCCGGACCATGCCCGCACGACGGGCGTCCGATCTCATGAAAAGGGAATACCATGAAAACGAACATCGATCTCTCCCGCGCCCGCCTGATGGCCAAGGCTGTCGTGCTGGGCACATCGTTGACACTTCTTCCGATTACTGCTGCCGTGGCACAGAGCCTGCCGCCGGGTATGGCAACCCCGGGGTCTGCCGACCTGCAGCAGGTGATCCGCCAGGCGCTGGCGACCAACCCTGAAGTGCAGGCGGCCTGGAATGGCCTGAACGCCGCCGGTCACGATGTCGGTGTGGCTCGCGGCAATTACCTGCCCAGTATCGATGTGGCCGCCGGCATCGGTCGCGAATATACCGAAGGGGATGGACGCGGCAGCTACGATACCGACTTTGCCGAGTTGACCCTCAGCCAGATGATCTACGATGGCTTTGCAACGCGTAGCGAGGTCGAGCGTCTCGATCGTGCCAAGCTGGTGCGCTACTACGAACTGCTGGGCGCCAGCGAGAACGTGGCCCTCGACGCGGCCCGTGCCTATCTCGATGTCAGCCGGTATCGCGACCTGGTGCGCCTGGCCCAGGACAATTACGCCGACCATCAGCGCGTCTTCAATCAGATCGAGGATCGCGTGCGCTCCGGCGCCGGTCGCGGGGTCGACCTCCAGCAGATTTCCGGCCGTCTGGCACTGGCCGAGTCCAACCTGATGACCGAGGCCTCGAACCTGCACGATGTGACGGCAAGGTACCAGCGCATCGTCGGTTCATTGCCTGCCGAGAACCTCGCGCCGGCACCTCAGCTCGACGACCGCCTGCCGCCTTCCGTCGCCGAGGCGGTCAACCTGGCCTTCGAGGGTAATCCCGAGTTTCATGCCGCCATCGAGAATATCGAGGCATCGCGGGCCGAGCAGGCTGGCACCCGGGCGGGCTTCCAGCCACGGCTGGACCTGCGCGGCCGCACCGGCACCAATAACGAAAGCGGTATTGCAGGGCGACGTGACCAGCACAGCATCGAGCTGGTGGCGAGCATGAACCTCTACCGTGGCGGCAGCGACCTGGCCTCCTTCCGCGCCGCCAGCGATCGTGTCGAGCAGTCGGTCAACCTGCGCGACAAGGCGTGTAACGATGTCCGGCAGACCACACAGATTGCCTATAACGACACCCAGCGCCTGCGCGAACAGATGCAGTACCTGAACGAGCACCGCCTGTCCATCGACCGGGTTCGCGGCGCCTACCAGCAGCAGTTCGATATCGGTGAACGCACGCTGCTCGACGTGCTGGACAGCGAGAACGAATACTTCGAGGCCAGCCGCGCCTACGTCAACGCCGAATATGACGTGGTGCTCGCCGATGCCCGCACACTGGCGGCCATGGGGCAGCTGATGCAGGTTCTGGGCGTGGCGCGCGACGACATGCCTAGCCTGGCGGAAATGGGCAGTGATGGCGTCGAGCTCGACCCCAGCGTGATCTGCCCGGTACAGGGCCCGTCCGGCTTTACCCTGGCCGACCTGACCGGTGGTGCGACTGCCCCGGCGCCCGTCCGGGGACCGGATGTCACCCTGTCGGCCGACGCCCTGTTCGCCGTGAACAGCGCCGACCTTACCCCCAACGCCAGAAACGAGCTGGATGCGCTGGTCACGCAGATTCGCGACCGGCAAGACCTCGGTGGCGTCTTTATCGCCGGCCATGCCGACAGTACCGGTACCGACGCCATCAACGACCCACTGTCCCAGCGCCGTGCCGATAGCGTCGCCGACTACCTGGTCAGCCAGGGCATCCCGCGCAACCTGATCGAAACGCGGGGCTACGGCTCCCGGCAGCCCATTGCCAGCAACGATACGGCCCAGGGGCGCCAGCAGAACCGCCGTGTCGAGGTCACCCTTGAAACACGCCAGGAAAACGCCAGCCGCCTGCAACAGCAAGGAGGGCAGGACGAGGCCGTGTTCGGCAGCGTGGCGAGCCCTGCAGCTCAGGTGCCGGAGACGGCTGAGCAGGCGATGGAGGTAGTCTCGGGCATCTATGCCAGCATTCCGCAGGAGCTGGCTAATGTCGAGAGCACCGAAGTGGCAGCTGTCGCGCCGCAGAATGCCGTATTCCTGCAGGTGGCTGCACTGTCACAGGAGGCCTCGGCTGCTGGCCTGCGTGATGAGTTGAGCCGCGTGCTGGAGCGGCCCGCCACCCTCGCCAGCGGCTCCGGCCTGCATCGGGTCCGCCTGGGTCCGATCGACGTCCGTGAGCTGGATGAGCTCCAGCACAGGCTCGACCGGATGGGGTATCAAGGTGCTTATGCGGTGCGTGGCTAGGGACAGGCGATGCACAACCTGTGAGCCCGGTTTCGGCCGGGCCATTGCCTGATGTCAGGCCGCACGTCCTGTGCGGCCTGCACTGTTCCCGCTTTCGCAAGAGGTGGCTGTGACCCTACAGGAAAACATTGAACCGGCGCCGGAGTCGGCCCGGTCCGCAGTGCGTGACGAACTGCTCGCCTGCCTGCAAAGTATTGCCCTTGCCCATGATCACGGTGTCACGGCCGAGTCCCTGACGGCGGGCCTGCCGCTCGAGGAGGGAAGGCTGACGCCGGGTGTCTTTCCCCGTGCCGCCAGCCGGGCCGGCATGACGGCAAGAATCGTCAAGAGCCGCCTGGTGCAGCTCAATCCCGCCCTCTTCCCCGTTGTCCTGCTGCTCGAGCCGGGCCGGGCCTGCGTGCTCGTCGCCCTGGATATCAAGGCGCGGCAGGCGCAGGTGATCTTCCCCGAGCTGGGAGACGCCGTCACCGAAGTGAGTCTCGATGGCTTGCTCGACAGTTACAGCGGCCAGGCCATCTATGTGCGTCCGCGTTTCCGCTTCGATCAGCGCGGCCCGGAAGTGAAGAAGCAGCGGGCTCGCCACTGGTTCTGGGGTGTCATTCGAGAGAACCGTAAGCTCTACCGCGATGTCATCATCGGCTCGCTCCTGATCAATCTCTTTGCCGTGGCGATGCCGCTGTTCGTACTCAACGTCTACGATCGCGTGGTCCCCAACCAGGCGACGGAGACGCTCTGGGTGCTGGCCGCGGGCATCTTCGTCGTGCTCTGCTTCGACCTGGTGCTGCGCCTGATGCGCAACGCCTTCGTCGACCTTGCCGCCAGTCGGGCCGACGTCAAGCTCTCTTCCTCCATCATGGCCAGGGTGCTGGGCCTGCGCATGGAGGCGCGACCGGCGTCCACGGGTTCCTTCGCGGCCACCCTGCAGTCCTTCGAATCGGTCCGGGCCTTCATCGGCTCGGCGACGGTTGTCTCCCTGGTCGACCTGCCGTTCGTGCTGCTGTTCGCCGGCATCATTGCCCTGATCGGGCCACCGCTGGTGCTGCCCGTGATTGCCGGCATCCTGTTTGTCCTGCTCTATGCCATGGCGGCCCAGGGCAAGCTGCATGAGCTTTCCGAGACCACATGGCGGATCGGTGCGCAGCGCAACGCCACCCTGGTGGAGTCGATCTCGCACTTGGAAACCGTCAAGACGCTGCGTGCCGAAAGCCGCATCCAGGGCTCCTGGGAGAAGGCAAGCGCCTTCCTGTCACGAACGGCAGCTCAGTTACGCCTGGTCAGCTCCTCGGTCACCAGTGTGGCGCAATGGGCGCAGCATAGCGTCGCCGTCAGCGTGATCATCATCGGCGTCTACCTGATCATTGACGGACAGCTGACCCAGGGGGGGCTGATCGCCGCCTATCTTCTCTCCTCGCGGGCCATGGCGCCGGTGAGCCAGGCGGCGGCGCTTCTTGCGCAATATCACCAGTCATCCACGGCGTTGCAGTCGCTCAATGGGGTGATGGAGCGGCCGGTGGAGCGTCCCGAAGGCAAGCAGTTCATCAGCCGGCCCGTTATTCGCGGTGAAATCCGCT